>NZ_JAKREZ010000021.1:0-90911 GCF_022348345.1 Alteromonas sp. CNT1-28
AATTACGCTAAATAACTATGTACATGAGCCGTATACGAGGCCCGTATGTACGGTTCTGTGAGAGGGATGAGGCGGTGACGCCTCACCCTACTCGATGTACGCGCTTATTAACAACTCTGCAGAAATGCATGTAACAAAATTACAACTATCTGCCGTAAAAGCCCCGTATAATCCATATTGTGTTGTTAAATTACATAAAGGCCTGCATATCCTTTGTTAACGGCGTGTTGCACAAATTTTATTGAATACGTATGCAGGCAATTGTGCAAACCCTAGGTCCTCTATAGCATTATGCCGACGAGATGTATTGTCATTTAATTGTCATAAGAACAACAAAAAGACAACAACTATAACCGTATGGGACACCCGTTTTATGAAACAATTTAAACCCAACCTAATTAAAGCTGCGCTTATTTCAGGCGGTATGGCGTTTGGTAGTGCACCAGCATTTGCACAAGATGCAAACACTGATGCTGTTGATGAAGCAAATCTTGAAGTAATTCAAGTTAGCGGTATTCGCGGCAGCTTACAGCGTGCTCAAGCAATCAAAATGGATAACACTTCAATTGTTGAAGCGTTATCAGCAGAAGATATTGGTAAGTTACCAGATACCAGTATTGCAGAATCAATCGCACGTCTTCCTGGTGTAACTGGTGAACGTCGTAACGGTCGTACAAGTGGTATCTCTGTTCGTGGTTTTAACGAGAACTACGTTGGTACGTCACTGAACGGTCGTGAGCTTCTAGGTATGGGTGATAACCGTGGGGTTGAGTTTGACCTTTATCCAACGGAAATCATTTCAAACATTCTGGTATACAAAACACCAGAAGCGGGCATGACTACCCAAAATATCGGTGGTTCAATTGACCTTCAAACGGTTAAGCCTCTAACGGCAGAAAGCACGTTTACCGTAAACGGCACGTTCGAGAAGAATGCTGAAGACTCTCCAAACCCAGATTTTGACAACGATGGTCACCGCATTTCTGTAAACTTTGTCGATCAATTTGCCGACGATACGATTGGTTTAGCGCTAACTGTTGCGAGCATGGAGTCTCCACGTCAGGAGCAACACTTCCGCGGTTGGGGTTACGCCACAGTAAACACTACACCAGAAAACACGTTTGACGATAACGGAAATCCTCTTTGGAACCCTCGTCGTTATGATGGTCAAGACACTGTAGACGTTCCTGATGGTACTGTTGTATTGGGCGGTCACGATTCATTCCAGCGTTCAGCAATGCTAGAACGTGACTCAATTGCCGCTGTAGTCCAGTGGGCACCTACCGATAAGCTCAATATTCAACTTGATGCGCTTTATATCGATTTCGTTGAAGACGATGTACGCCGTGGTCTTGAAGAAGGCGGTGCAGAGTGGGGTACAAGCGCTTACACAATCACTGGTGTTGAAAACGGTCTGGTAACTAGTGGTTACTCTGATGGTTTCTATAGCGTTGTTCGTAACGATGCGCGTCGTCAAGAAGCAGACCTAACCACAGTAGGCATTAATGCTGAATACCAAATCAACGACTCTTGGACACTAGAACTAGATTACTCTACCGGTAAAGTTGAAAAAGAAATTATCGATGTAGAAAGCTACTCAGGTGTAGGTCGTGCTGGTACTGAAGGCCGTCCAATTACTGCACGTAGCTGGGAAATGACATCTTCTGGAGTAATGTTCTCTGACCACCCAACTATTGCACCAGTTGACCTTACCGACCCAACACTTATTAGCCTTGCAGGTCCGCAAGCATGGGGCGCACGCCCGTTACTTGAGTCTGACGCACAGGATGGTTTCGTAAACCAGCCGCTTTTCGAAGAAGAGCTTGATACCCTTCGTTTCGACGTTAAAGGCTATGTAGATTGGGGTGTGGTAACTGGCCTATCTGCTGGTGTTGTATATTCTGACCGCTCTAAATCTAAAGACAATAACGGTGCTTACCTAACAGCGCCTTCATATCCTGGAAATGCTGCTATTCCTGAAGTGCTAGGCGTAACGAACCTTAACTTTATTGGAATTGACGGCGTGTTAGCGTACGACTCGCTAGGTCTTTTCGAAAGTGGTTATTACATTGAAAGCGATGCAAGCCGCGTTCAAAACGATCGCTTAGGTGATACTTACACCGTTGATGAAGAACTACTTACCCTTTACACCAAACTAGATTTGGAAATGGAAGTTGGCGATATTTGGGTGCGCGGTAACGTAGGCCTTCAAGTAGTAAGTGCAGATCAAGAATCAACAGGTTTCTCTGCAACATCTGACCGCGAAGGTTACACCATTGCTAGCCCTGTAACAGGTGGCGCAGACTACACAGATGTTCTTCCAACACTTAACCTTTCAGCAGAAGTGGCTGAGGGCCAGTTTGTGCGCTTGGGCTTGAGCAAAGTTATTTCTCGTCCGCGTATGGATGATATGCGTCCAAATACTCAGGTTACGTTCTCGTTCAACGATAACCAAATTACTAGCACTGAAATTGAAAATGGTCCATGGGGTGGTAGTGCTGGTAACCCTGAATTGCGTCCGCTTGAAGCTAACCAGTTTGACTTAGCTTATGAGAACTACTTTGCAGATACAGGTTATGTAGCTGTGTCGTTCTTCTATAAAGACATTAAAAATTGGCACCGCAGCACGTCAATTGTGGCTGATTTCACAGAGTTTTATATTCCTGAGCTACATCAGGGCTCTGAAGGTCAAACTCCTGTATTGTTCACAGGTCAAGTAAGCAGTGTACTAGATGGGTTCGAAGGCTTTGTTCGCGGTTACGAATTACAAGGTTCACTTCCATTTGACATGATCCATGATTCACTTGAAGGCTTCGGTTTGTTCGCAAGTGCAACCTTTATGGATGGTGAAGTTGACGCGGCTCCGGGTCAAACTGAAACACGTATTCCTGGACTATCTGAAGAGTCTTACAGTATGACTTTCTTCTATGAGAATGCTGGTTTTGAATTCCGTCTTGCGGCAACAAAACGCGATCAGTACCTAACTGAAGAACGTGGTGTTAGTTTGGCGTTAGTTGATGCAACGAAGCAAGGCGGTACGCTTGTTGATGCGCAAATTGGCTATGACTTTAGCGAGTCTGGTATCGAATATCTAGAAGGCCTGCGTGTTACTTTACAAGCACAGAACCTGACCGATGAAGATGATATTCAAGCGTCAGCGGCTGACGGCCGTCAAATCACCCAGTTCCAAACTTATGGAACGAACTACTTGCTAGGATTTAACTACAAGTTCTAATTTCTTCGTGTGTGTAAAGCCACCTGCTGCTTTTTGTTTTAGCTTGTGCTAAAAGAGAGAGCAAATGGTGGCTTTTCTTTTTGTATGAAAGGAACCTTTCAAAATTTTTGGTACGAATTGCGAGAAGTTTATGCAAGATCCTCATAATAAACCGATAAAGCGTGTAGTGATTGCCGGCGGTGGAACGGCTGGTTGGTTAGCTGCATCATTAATGAAAAAGGTGTTGGGTAAAGCAGTTGATATTACTCTGGTTGAATCTGAAGCGATTGGTACGGTCGGTGTTGGCGAAGCTACCATCCCCCCAATACGCCTAGTAAACCAAGTGTTAGGTATCGACGAAGCACAGTTTCTTCATGATACTAAAGCAACGATAAAACTTGCTATACGGTTCGAAAATTGGAAAACGAAGGGTGAAAGCTACTATCACACCTTTGGTGCGCCGGGCAAAAGCATGGCGTTTTGTCATTTTCATCACTATTGGGTAAAGGCGCGCCAGCAAGGCCTAAAAGACGACCTGTGGGATTTTGACCTAAATTACCATGCCGCTGAAGCGGGACGATTTGCGCAGATAAATGCCAAAGACCCAGTCGTTGAGCTACCTTTCGCCTATCATTTTGACGCCAGTTTATACGCTCAGTATTTACGAAAGCTGAGTGAAAATATGGGGGTTGTACGCATAGAAGGTAAAATTTCGCGTGTTCAACGTTTTACCGACAGCGGTTTTATTCAAGCACTTCACTTAGAAAGTGGGGACGTGGTTGAAGGGGACTTATTTGTTGATTGCACGGGCTTTAAGGGGCTATTGATAGAGGAAGCGCTGGGCGCTGGTTACGACGATTGGTCTCACTTACTTCCTTGTGATAGTGCCATTGCTGTACCGTCTGAGCGACATGAAAAAACCGCGCCTTACACGCGCTCTATTGCCCACGATGCGGGTTGGCAATGGAGGATCCCACTGCAACACAGAAATGGTAATGGCCACGTATATAGTTCACGCTATATCAGTGATGATCAGGCCTGTGACACCTTGTTGTCAAACTTAGATACCAAACCATTGGGTGACCCTAAACTGATAAAGTTTACGACGGGCAGACGACGTAAGCAGTGGTACAAAAACGTAGTAGCAGTAGGTCTATCAAGTGGATTCTTAGAGCCACTTGAATCTACCAGTATTCACCTCATTCAATCTGCAATTGTTCGCTTAATTCAGTTGTTTCCCCACAACGGCTTTGCACCGAGCTTGGAAACGGAATATAACAAGCAGTCTGAATTAGAGTTCGAACAAATCAGAGATTTTCTTGTTTTGCATTACACCGTAAATGAGCGAACCGATAGTGCCTTTTTCAATGACATGCGAAATATTACTTTGCCCGATTCCCTAGCACATAAAATTGCGTTGTTTAACGAAAGCGGAAATCTGCTACGAGAACAAAATGATCTATTCCTTGAAAGCTCATGGCTACAGGTCTTGTACGGTCAGGGCATTACTCCTAAGGATTATCACGGTTTGGTAAACAGTGTGCCTGAAGTTCAGTTAAATCAAATGTTAACAAGGTTGTTGGAAATCAAAAAAGAGCCCATTGCTAAGTTGCCGACACATGACGAGTATATAAATGGGATGGTTGCAAAGTATAAGCGCGCAATGAGTTGAATAATTTCATATGGTTAGAAGTGCTGCGAACGAACGCATTAGCTAACTAAACAGGTAAAGGATAAAGCAGCCAAAAGGCTGCTTTATTCGTTTTTAAGGATGAATTGTTACAATTTTGCTGGTTTTTTACTAGCAAATTAAAAATATGTTGCGCCGATGTAAATGAATACGTATGCATAGCATTGCTCCCTTTTTATACAAAACAGTAGTATTTGGTGTTGAACCATAAGAGGCATTTTTGGGTGTGGTAGTCCTAAAAGTGTCGATAATAAACAAGGAATGGGACACCAATGAAAACATTCAAACCCAGCACTATCATGGCGGCCTTGATAAGTAGTGGGGTCGCGTTTAGCGCAGCTCCTCTTTATGCCCAAGAGTCACCAGACACCTCAATAAACGAAGTTGAACGACCACAAGAAGATACCCTAGAGCGTATTGAAGTACGTGGTTTTAGTACCAGCTTGATCCAATCACTAAACCAGAAACGCTTCTCCGATACGGTTTCTGAACAAATATCTGCAGACGATTTGGGCGGACTTCCCGATGTGTCGATGGCGGATGCACTGACCCGCTTGCCGGGTATCTCTGCGGTAAGAACCGGGGGGCAAGCCGCGCAGATAAACATTCGTGGTCTATCCGGTGACTTTGTGTTTTCTACATTAAACGGTAGAGAGCAGGTATCGACCAGCGGAAGCCGAGCAATTGAGTTTGATCAGTATCCTTCAGAGCTTATTAGTGAGGCAGCGGTTTATAAATCACCCAAGGCATCGCTTATTGAGGGGGGTATAGCGGGTACGGTGGAACTTAAAACTGCATCACCGCTTGCCATTGAAGAGCAGCATAAATTCAGCGCCAACATGCGTGGCATGTACAACGATAGAGCGTCAGAGGTGAGTGATGCTACAGAGTATGGACATAGACTGAGTTTTTCATACCAAGGTAAATTCCTTGACGATACGCTAGGTGTATCACTAGGTTATGCTCGTTTATTCCAACCGAGTGTTTCTACTCAATTCATTGGTTTAGCTTATAACGGTCAAGTTGATGTAGACGGACTTGAAGGTGATATAGACGGGCCAGCAGATTGCCCCAATTGTGAACTCATTTCAGAAGGCTTTGAAATGCAGCACAAGGGCGGGGAAGAGACTCGCGATGGCTACGTTGCCGCGTTTGAATGGGCACCTATCGATACCTTTACACTTAAAGCTGATGCTTTTATCTCGAAATTTGACTCCGAAGCCTTTGCACGTGGATTTCGCGTTAAGCTAGGTGGAATAAACGCTGGTATAACTAATCCTGTAGTAGTAAATAATAGCGTAATTGGCGGCACATTTTCTCGTACAGACAACAGCTTTACCCGTGTTGAGTTGGTAAACGACGACAATCAAGATTTCGACAGTGTCACAAACTTAGGCGTGAATGCTAGCTGGGAAATATCGCCAGATTTAGCGGTTCAATTTGACGTCTCCCGCTCAAGTGCTGAAAGCGACTTTAGAAACGGCTTACTGTGGTCGCTTGTTGGCGAAGATGCGACAGCGGCAAACCCCGTGTTCGACGAAAACGTCCAAATTTCTTATTTACTCAACGGTTTAAACTTACCTGATATCGGTTTTAATCAAAGTGATGCTTTTACAGACTTAGACCGTGTAATGGTAAGTAAATACGGTATTTATCCGTATGAAAACAAAGATGAGTTAGACGCCTATCGCGTAGACTTCCAATATTATGTCGATGTGCCAATCATTTCTGGCTTTGAATTTGGCTATCGATACTCAGACCGGGAATATAACAATGACCGCTCTGTGTTTGAATACGGAAACGATAGTGCATTCTCAGTAAGCGAACCGCCACTTCAGTTAACTTCTGATATGATCGAAGAGGTTAATTGGAGCGGTGATTTTGGTTATTTTCCAAGTTATCTTTCCGTTGATCTAGACAGTGCACTTAATGCTTGGTTTCCAAGCGGTAGGCCACAGCCTGTTCAAACGTGGGGACCAGGCGCTGCCGGCGTTATCAATGGTCCAGGTACCGGGCCTGCTACTGCGTGGACGCTACAAGAAAGTGGCGATGTATTTGAAACAGTGAATTCTGCCTACTTGATGGCAAACATTAATACAGAAATTGGCAGTATTCCTGTTACAGGTAATGTTGGTGTTCGTTACGTTAAAAGTAAACAAAGTTCAACGACGCTACAGCGTGCTACTCAGTTAATTGAAGACCTTGAGACCGGAACATCGGTTGAAGTTAGTGACCCTACGGCTGGTGCACAAAACATTACCGACGACGTAGGGCTAATTAATAACTTTTATCGCCCAGCGTTGATAAGTCACGAATATTCTGACGTTTTGCCTTCAATTAACCTGAACTTTAAACTTACAGATGACACGCAACTTCGTGTAGCCGCCGCAAAGGTGATGGGCAGAGCGCCAATAAACCGTTTTGCCGCAAATGCGTCAACCACTATTGAAACGGTTACCGCTTTCCAAGACAGAGACTCGGGTGAAATTACGCTTTCCAACCCTACGGCAAGGGTTAGTGGTAGCGCCCGTAACAGCCCTTATTTAGAACCATTCTATGCAACTCAATACGACGTTTCGTGGGAGTATTATTTCTCAGATACGGAAGGCGCATTAGTTGTTGCTGGCTTTTATAAAGACATTGAATCGTTCGTAGAAGACATCGAAATAGAGCCTTATGATTTTGAAGCAAACGGCATTGTAATTCCTGATAACGTAAGTGTGCCGGTTTACTTGACGCCAGAGTTTGCAGGACAGGAAGCCGAACTAGCGCTTGATGAAAATGGCGACCCCATCTTTATTACCGTCCCTACTGAAAATGGTAGCTACAGCACAGCCGTAAACAATGCCGAAGGTGGCTATATTCGCGGTTTAGAAATCGCCTATACGCAAATTTATAGCATGCTGCCTGGCATGTGGTCAGGCTTAGGCGTTAGCGCAAGTTACTCTTACACCGAAAGTGAAATTCAGCGCACGCTAGGTGATGACGTGTATGCCGCTAACTTACCAGGTCTTTCTGAAAACGTTGCTACGCTAACCGTGTTTTGGGAATACGAAGGTTTTGAAACTCGCTTGTCTAGCCGATATCGCGACGCATTTGTTTCGCAGCAAGTAGCGGTAAACGACCAGGTGGTTAACTTTGACGAAGAATTGGTTATTGATTACCAAGCGTCGTACGAGATTAACGACAATTGGAGCGTACTATTTCAAGTTAATAACCTAACAGACGAGCCAACGAAGAGCTATTTCTCATCAGAAGAGCAAACCGGCACTATCCAATACTTTGGAACGCAATATTACCTAGGGATGACATATCAACTATGAAAAACAGCATCTTAGGTAATTTATTTAGCAACACGACGGAATATTCGGTTGCCAAAAGTAGCGAAAATATTCAGGAGAATTCTATGTTTACTAAAAAAAGAGTAGTGCGCGCTGCGTTACTCGTAGTAGGCGCATATACACTTGCAGGTTGCGGTGGCTCGGGCGTAGAGTCGGGCACCAACGATCTGCTTACCTGTGAGGTTCCAAATGTACCTAATTCATCAGGTACGGCTTGTGAACCGCCACCACCTATTCAATGCGATGCGCCGCTCGTACCTAATGAAGCGAACGATGCATGTGAAGCAGGTGCTGATCCAAGTTTACCTGCACCTGTATTTACCCCTTCATCTAATCAAGCTGTACTTTATTATAATCGGGCTGCTGTTGACGCTGATAACTCAAGTAACGATGCAGCTTATGAAGGCTGGAGACTACATACTTGGAACAATGACGAGTGTGATGCTTATGCTGACGCAGACACGGATTGGGCCAACGGTCGCATTCATAGCGGTATCGATCCAAACTATGGTGCGTATTGGATTCTAGACCTTAAAGACGGGTATGGAAGCTGCCACAATTTCATCATCCACAAAGGCACTGACGATGCCGGAAAAGAAATGGGGGGCGGAGACTTCCAGGGTTCTTTAGTACAAGATGATGAAACATTTGTACGCATGAATTTTACCCTTTCAGGCGAGGCAACCATATTTGAGTTCCCTATCATGTCTCTTGGTCCTCAGCCTGTTGATATCGAGGGTTTTGGCGCGCATTGGTTAGATGCCAACACTATTTTATGGGACGTACCTGAAACCGTTTCAGAGGTGAAACTTCACTATTCAGCACAGGCTGACTTAGAGAGCACTCTGGAAGAGGGTATTAACGGTACTCAAGTAACGTTAATGAGTACAACACTTACCGAAGAGCAATCTGACCGTGCGCCGCACTTATCTGCTATGCAGGCTTGGGAAGGCGACTGGTCGGTTGAAGATGCTAAAACCGTGTTGACGACACAAGCCGTAGTAGGGGGTTACGATGCTGACGGTGCGCTTGTTGTTGCGACCGGGATCCAACTGGCTAACGGAATAGACGCACTATATACGCTCGGTGAAGACGATGCCGACGAAGCTCAACTTGGTGGTATCTACTCTGATACAGGTATTACTGCCGCATTGTGGGCGCCTACTGCTTCAAATGTTGATCTTCTGATTTATAACGACAACAAGACATTAAGCCAACGTATTGATATGGTTCGCGATGATACGTCTGGTGTCTGGCGTCATGAAGGCGATATGTCCCTAGACCGTCAGCTTTACCGTTATGAAGTTACCGTCTATCACCCTATTACGGGGAATGTAGAAACGCTGCTTGTTACAGACCCATATTCTGTGTCACTAAGCACAAACGGCCGTTTCTCTCGCTTCGTAAATCTAGCTGATGATGATTTAAAACCACAAGGCTGGGATACTCATACTATTCCGACGGTTGAAAATTATGAAGATGCAGTCATTTACGAAGGGCACGTTCGTGACTTTAGCGTACGTGATATGTCTACGTCTGAGGAAAATAGAGGTAAATACCTTGCCTTTACTGAAGAGGGCACAGCACCGGTTGAGCACCTTAAAAAGCTTGTTGAAGCAGGGCTTACTTACTTCCATATACTTCCAGCAAATGACATTGCAACTATCGATGAGGATCCAACAAAAACGGTAGATTTATACGATACGGTAGGCAAACTGTGTCGCTTAAATAGCAGTGCTGCGGTATGTGAAGAAGAAAGCGCTGATGCATTGTTAATTGACGTTTACAACAGTTACGATCCTTTATCTCAAGCGGGTAAAGCCCAGCAGCTTACTAATGATTTACGCAATCTAGATACATTCAACTGGGGCTATGATCCTCATCACTTTAACGCGCCGGAAGGCAGCTATGCGTCGAGTGCAGAGGGAGTAGAACGCATTGTAGAAATGCGCGCCATGATCCAAGCACTTCACGAGATGGGGCTACGTGTTGCACTTGATGTAGTCTATAACCATACCAATGCGTCGGGTGTTTTCAGTAAGTCAGTATTAGACAAAGCGGTACCGGGTTACTACCACCGTTATGAAGTGGATACTGGTGCGATTGTTCGTGAAACGTGCTGTGATGACACAGAGCCTCGCAATGTCATGATGGAAAAGTTCATGGAAGATTCGCTGCTCATGTGGGCTGAGCATTATAAGTATGATTCATTCCGTTTCGACATCATGAGCCAAGCTACAAAAGACACTATGGTACGCTTGCGTGATGCAGTCCAAGCTATCGATGCTGACAACTATTTCTACGGTGAAGGCTGGACTAAAATAGACCGCGGTTACGAGCAAGCGAGCCAGCTCAATATGGCTGGTACCGAGATTGGTACCTATAACGACCGTATTCGCGAAGCTATTCGCCAGGGCGCTATCTTTAGACCGGAAGATGAAGGGCTATTAAGCGCGCAAGACCGCGTAAAAATGGGCATGATCGGAACGTTAAAAGACTATGTTTTGGAGACGTCTTCAGGAAGTGCAGGCGCTACCAGTAACTTAGGCGGCTATGCAGAAGATCCTGCGGATATCATTAACTACGTGTCGAAGCACGATAATGAAACACTGTGGGATCAGTTAAACTACACGCTTCCACAAGATATTACTTTAGAACAGCGGGTTCGTGCCCAAAATGTAGCAATGGGTATTAATCTTGTGTCTCAAGGTATTCCGTTTTTACAAATGGGCGGCGACATGCTTCGCTCAAAATCAATGGATAGAAATACCTATGATGCGGGCGACTGGTTTAACTACGTCGATTTCACCTACGAAACGAACAACTGGAACGTAGGTTTACCGTTGGCACAAGACAACGAAGCCCGTTGGGAAGAAATGGGTGAATTCATTTACAATCCAAATCGCGCGGCCTCAATGGCAGATATAATGTTTGCCTCTGATGTGTTTGCAGAATTGCTTAATATTCGAATGACAAGTCCGCTGTTTAGATTAACCACCGCTGAAGACATCATCGACCGTATAGGTTTCCACAATATTGGCGAACGCCAGCAGCGTGGTCTTATAGCGATGAGCATTGATGACGGCATATCTGAAAACAGCGAAGTACCTCGCCTAGATTTAGACATGATGAATGATGCGGTTATGGTGCTTGTGAATACGGGGTATGAAGAGAAGTCTATCACGGTAAACACAGCAACAGGCTTTTCGCTTCACGCCACACAAATGAATTCTGTCGATGCAGCGGTACGCGGCGCCACATTTGTAGAAGGTGAAGATGGTAATGGAACCTTTACCGTTCCTGCACTAACTATTGCTGTTTTCGTAAAACCACAGTCTGGAGCTCAAGGTTATGGTCTATCAGCGTATGCCACGTCTGGTGCGCCTGATGTTGTTCCTTACGGCGACACCATCGCTTACCTGCGTGGAGATATGAATGGTTGGTCAACGGATGATGCATTTACCTATCAGGGTAACGGTAAGTACACCGTAACAGCTACACTTGAAGGTGGCGTTACATATGGATTCAAATTCGCATCTGAAGATTGGAGTACAGTGAACTTTGGCGCAGCGGATGGTGAAGAAGGTACAGTAATAGCGGGCGAAGAAAAGGTTCTTGCACGTACTAATACCAACCTTTCATTTACACCAGCGACGAGCGCGACCTATCTGTTTACTATTGATGCGACTGATAGCGAAGCACCAATCCTTATGGTTGAGAACGAAGAGCCCTATGTTGGCACACCAGTGTATCTTCGTGGTGCAATGAACGACTGGGGTACGGCTGAGGAGTTTGCTTACCAAGGCGGACGTATTTACACTTTCTCTCGTGATGTTGAGCCAGGGACTTACGAGTTTAAGGTTGCTTCAGAAGATTGGAGTACCGTGAACTTCGGTGCGATATCAGCAGATGATTCAGATCGCAACCTTGCGCCTGGTCAGACTTTGGGGCTCGCCGCTACTAACGACAATCTTATTTTGAACATTGAAACCGCCGACCGCTATGTGTTCGTATTCAACGTCACTGATTTAAATGCGCCAACCGTTGGTGTATTTAAAGAAGCGTTTTGGGGCGACACTCAAGTTTATATCCGTGGTGGTATGAATGGCTGGGGAGCTGTCGATATGTTTGAATATCAAGGAGAAGGTGTTTATACCGCAGACATTGAATTGAGCGCAGGTAGTATTGAATTCAAAGTCGCTTCTGAAGACTGGTCGACAGTAAACCTTGGCAACCCGAACGATGCAGCAAGCAACGTAGTAACGCCTAGCGAGCCGAAAATACTTGGCGCAAGTAACAATAATCTAATGATTGAAGTTGCAGAGTCTGGTCTATACGAGTTTAAGGTATCTGGCCCTGATGGAAATGCACCTACGTTAACGGTTACGAAAAAGTAAGACCGAACAGATGCTAACTTGGTAAATTTCTAATAAACCAAGATTTAAAAACCGCGACGTAGTTTGCGGTTTTTTGTTTTTGGCATATCTCTTGATTCTCTAGTAGTATCACCAAGAAAATAGTGGTCGTACCAGAGTGGTTGAAATTATTCAAAAGGAGATGAAAATGAAACGTGCACTCGTTGTTGAAGGTGGCGCTATGCGCGGAGTTTTTGCAGCAGGCGTGTTAGACAAATTCATGGAGCATGACTACCATTCGTTCGACTTCGCGATTGGTGTTTCAGCTGGCGCAACTAATCTTTCAACCTACGTGTCGAAAATGCATGGGCTTAGTAAAACCATCATCACGCAATACGCCACAAAGAGGGAGTTTTTTAGCCCGCTTCGTTTCATAAAAGGTGGGCACATGACAGATGTTCATTGGCTATGGCATCACTCTAAACAGTCCATGAATATTCCTGCACCAGGTGAAAAAAGCAGCATGCCACTGTATGTTGGGATTACTAATGCAGAGTCAGGTGAATGTGAATATATACAAGCCACCAAAGATAATGTTGATGATTTAATGGTAGCTTCCTGTGCGTTGCCAACTGCATACCGAGACGAAATTTCAATAAACGGTACGCGATACTTGGACGGGGGAGTGGCAGATGCAATACCTGCTATCCAAGCATACAAAATGGGTGCGAAGGATATCACGGTTATTCTTTCTCAACCGTTAGGTTTTACAAAACCAGAAGTAAAGTCTGTTTGGCTAATGCAAAAGATGTATCGCAACCAGCCTGCGCTACTCGATAAGATGTTGCAGCGTGCAGCCATTTATAACGAAACGTTAGCTTTTCTCAATAATCCACCCGACGACTGCACAATCCGTGTGATAGCGCCTGATGAAGCTTTTTGCGTTAAGCGTTTAACTATGGATAAGAAGAAGTTATTGCGAGGCTACGGTCAAGGGCGGCGCATGGCAAGACGCTATCTTAAACATTGCTATGAGAATTTAGTGGAAAGACAGCGCAAAAGCGCATAGCTACCAGACTGATTTCTTCTTTCTGTACAAAGCCTGTATGCAAATCGCAACAAAAGGCTTATAGAGCTTGGTTTTTTTTCCAAGCTTTTTTTTATCTCCAATAAAACTTTAATTTTCAGCATCTTACCCTGTTTCAATTTGGCAACAGTTTAAGCTTAAGTTACTGGTTCTTACTTCTAGTACCAGTCTTACACAGCGTGAATTGTTGAACTTAGCAACGCTATTTCCCTCACACCGCTTATAACTAGCGCTGTTGACTTCCCGTTTGAACATAAGTTGCCATTTTTCCTATTTTAGTAACATTTTGAAAAAAATGAATTTTATCGAGTTTATGAAGCATTTTTATGTAAACTTTGCAGGCAATGTGCAATATTTTCATTAAATTGGTCTGCATCTTGCTGAACAGGTGGCAATAAACGCTGTTTTTTTAACGATGCGAAGATTTCAGGTGGTTCATTTATCTCAACATTAAATCCTTCTTAAAAAAGGGATTGAGTAAATAGACCAAACTGTCACACGTTATTAAAATATAGAAATTATAATTGACCACGCTTTGCAATATCACGTGCTTCTCGATAGCAAGAGGAGACCAATGCTCATTGGCAGAAATGCTTATTGGCATAGTTGAATCGCGAGTTTTGTGTCTACCGCTATTTAGATATATTTAATCATACTTAAGGTTAGTTTACGCTAACCTGTCTAGATGCGTGAGAAAGAACGTGGCAATATCAAATGCTGAATAAAAATAAAATAAATATAAACGTGCAAATTGCGAATCAGAAAATGTCAATTGGGTTAATAAACCCGAAAAATCCCGTAAATGTTGCTTCTATACTGCGAGCTGCAGGTTGTTATGGTGTGGCCAGCGTTTTTTATACTGGTCAGCGCTATCGATTTGCTAAAGATTTTAATGCGGATACGAAAGCGTTTCATAAAGTCATTCCGACCATTGGGGTCGACGACTTAAAAGAAGTAGTGCCTGAAGGTGCGTCAGTCGTAGCGGTTGAACTGGTAGAGGGTGCTACACCACTACCTTTGTTTGAGCACCCGAGCAATGCGTTTTACTTGCTAGGTCCTGAAGATGGCAGTATTGGCGAAGACGTTTTGTCTTGGTGCGATCATGTTGTCTACGTTCCTACTTTTTCATGCATGAATTTAGCGGCCACAGCAAATGTGTTGCTGTATGACCGTCTGTCAAAGTCTGATTACGTAAGTGGGGATGCACTTATCAGACAAAGTAGAGATACGAATAACAAATCTAAGATTAAATAGTAATTAAATAACTAAGGCTGTCGTTGCGAACAGGAAGTTACCCACAAGCCTAATAATAAATTAAATCAGGGGAGCTTTGCGTTGAAGATGAGAACAATGAGCGCAGTTCGAGCGTTTAATGGCGCCGTGTCTAACAAACTGAGTCGACTACCACAAACATTTTCTAGGGTACTCCCTAGTCGTTTCTCACTCGAAGAGAGTATTTCTAATTTCTTCTTTAGTCGTTACGAACTTGTGATTGCTAACGAAGAAAGTGAAAAGCAGGTGAGTTATAAAACGCGACACAAAGTGTATTGTGAAGAAATGAACTTCGAGCAGAAAAATGCCACTGCATTAGAAAAAGATAAGTTTGATGATCGCGCGATCAATTGCTACATCAAGCATTTGCCAACAGGAGAGTGTGCAGGCACGATAAGGTTGGTCTTGCCAACTGAAGCTGGCTTGGCACTTCCATTAGAAGAAAAGTGTGCGGAAGTAATTGGCGATGGTGCATTGCTACCTTCAAACTTGTCCCCACAAAGCGTCTGTGAAATCTCTCGCCTTGCAATACCGAGAGAATTTAGAGTGCGACAGTTACGCTCTAAAATCCTACCCTCTGAAAAAATTGAAAAAGTTAAACAAAAGAAAAATGTTCCATTTAACGTTGAGCATTTTCCTTATCTTTCAATTGCACTGTACTTAATGGCAACGAGTGTGTGCCTTCATTTAAACGTTAAGCATGCCTATGTGCTTATGGAGCCTAAGTTAGCAAGAAGAATGAAGGCATTCGGTATTCATTTTAATCCAGTAGGTGAAGCTATTGAATTCAATGGCAAACGTATGCCATATAGATTGTCACCGCATGTACTGCTTGATGATTTAGCAAAACCACTAAAAGGTTTTCACAGAAAGATTCATTCAGAACTAAATAGTGCGTTACAAGCTATTGGCGATGTGGCCGTTCCCACCATTGAGCATACTCGAAAGCCTCTTCGCATAGCCCATGCAGCATGACACCATGCTATCTGGAATACTAAGCCGCCTCGTCAGGCGGTTTTTTTATGTTTGAATACGTATGCATGTTTTTTAACATCCAGTTAACGCGTATCCTGTTGGCATAATTTACGTTTATCACAATGATTACCATGCCAAATTTCCAATTTCGTTTTTGTCTTAAACCCTTGTCAATTGCTATGCTGTCAATTGGAATAACAGCGTGTACAGGGCCGACCTCTCCAGTGAATAATCAAAAGCCGGTGACCAAAGACGCTAGCCTGAAACCATCTGGTCAGAGCGGCGAAAGTTCGACGCTAAACGATTCGGCTGAAAGGCAAGGTAAACCTGTCGTTTATCAAGTTTTTACTCGCTTGTTTGGAAACACGAATACAAATAACCAGCCTTGGGGCACAATTGAGCACAATGGGGTAGGTAAGTTTAGTGATTTTACTCCCGAAGCGCTAAAGGCCATAAAATCTTTGGGAACCAGTCATATCTGGTATACCGGTGTGCCGCACCATGCGGTGATTAATGACTACACTGATTTTGGTATTTCAAACGACGACCCAGATGTAGTGAAAGGCAGAGCGGGCTCTCCCTACGCAGTTAAAGATTACTACAACGTTAATCCAGACCTAGCCGATGATCCAGCCAAGCGTTTAGAAGAATTTGAAGCGCTAATTGCCAGGACTCACGCAGCGGGAATGAAGGTTATTATCGATATCGTGCCTAATCATGTTGCCCGTGATTACCATTCACTTTCTGCACCTGAAGGTGTAAGTGATTTCGGCGCGCACGACGACACGTCTGTTGAATACGCCCGTGATAACAACTTTTACTATGTAGTAGGTGAAGCGTTTCAAGTGCCCACAGCTGATAACTATCAACCTCTAGGTGGTGAAAAGCATCCACTATCTGACGGTAAGTTCGAAGAGTTTCCAGCAAAATGGACAGGCAACGGTGCTAGAGCTTCGAAACCGGATATAAACGACTGGTACGAGACCGTAAAAGTGAACTATGGCGTGATGCCTGACGGCACTTACGACTTTCCAGTTTTACCTGAAGAGTACAGTGATAAGTCCTTTGAAGAACATGCCGCATTTTGGCAAGGAAAAGACGTACCAGACTCGTGGTATAAATTCAGAGATATTGCACATTATTGGATAGATAAAGGTGTCGACGGTTTCCGCTACGATATGGCCGAAATGGTGCCTGTCGAGTTTTGGTCGTTTCTAAATAGCAGTATTAAACAAAAGGCACCTAATGCGTTCTTGCTAGCGGAAGTTTATCAACCAGATAAGTATCGCGAGTATATCCACCAAGGCAAAATGGACTACCTTTACGACAAGGTGGGTTTCTACGACACATTAAAAACGATTATGCAGGGGAGTGGAGAAGTAAGCAAACTGGTTACTATTCATGATGAAATCAATGATATCGCCCCGCATATGCTCCATTTTTTAGAAAATCACGACGAACAACGTATAGCCAGCCCAGACTTTGCCGGTAGTGCCCAGAAAGGTAAACCCGCGCTTGCAGTGAGTGCGCTTATTAGTAGTTCGCCTACGCTGTTGTACTTTGGTCAAGATGTGGGTGAAGACGGTAGCGAGGAGACTGGTTTTGGAGATCCAACACGTACATCAATTTTCGATTATGTAGGTGTTCCTGCCCACCAGCGTTTTATGAACGACGGTAAGTTTGATGCAGGGAAATCTACCGAAGATGAAAAAGCACTTCACCAATTTTACCAAGACGTGATGGCTATTGCTGCCACAAACCCTGCAGTTACAGGTGAATATCAAAGCCTACACGCGCTCAATCTTGATGTGAAAGATTCAGCCTATACTGAGCAGCAATTTGCTTTTGTGCGCGCACAAGGTGAGCACGGATTTGTGGTTGTGGCTAATTTTAACGATAAGCCTACAGGTGCAATGAAGCTTGTTGTTCCTTCAAATGTTTTAGGTAAAGATAGCGATCGGATCACGCTAGCGCCTATGCTTTCTCATGAAGGCATAACACTAGAAAAAGAGGGCATTAACTACAACGCTTCGTTCTCATTGGAAGGGCTTGAGACTAAAGTATTCGCCTTCTAATTAGGTTTTATTACATGCTGCTGAGTTAACGCGAAACACCATGTTTTTTTACATGGTGTTTCGTGAATACGTATGCAGAGCATTGGTCAGATCGGACGGGCAAGGTAGTATCTCATCACCATCTTGTACTTAACGTATTTTTAACATGGGGTTGATGTGCCAAAACGTAATCGTGTAACTAATGACAGTGGTCATAAAAAAATCCAAAAGCGCGCAATTCCGCTTCTCCTCAGCTGTATCACTACATTTCCTTTGTTCTCAGTTCAATCATCTGCAAACAGTGGCATTGATGTTTACCCGCCGAATTGGTGGGTTGGTATGCAAAACAGTAATGTAGAGTTGATGCTTTATGGTGAAGATGTTGCCGATGACACTGTTTCAATAGCGAAAGGCGATGTAAGAGTTAAGCATAGCCAAGCCCTTGATAGTGAGAACTATCTATTCGTAACGCTAGATACGTCGAATGTTAGTGCCCAGGAACTCGTTATCAGGCTTACTGACAGCGATGGTACGACCCGTGATTTCACTTACACGTTAGAAAAAAGAGCACAAGGCTCAGCGTCGCGCGAAGGCTTTGGGCCTCAAGATGCTATTTACCTTATTGCCCCCGACAGATATGCCAATGGTAATAAGGAAAATGATAATGTTAAGGGTTATGGCGATCCCGCAGACCGTTCATTCAAAGGTGGTCGCCACGGTGGTGACATTCAAGGTATTGTTGATAACCTCAACTACATTCAGGATATGGGCTTTACTCAAATATGGACAATGCCCATGCTCGAAAATGCCATGGATAAATACAGTTATCATGGCTATTCCACCACGGATTACTACAAAATAGACCCTCGATTTGGTTCTAATGACGATTTTATTGCGTTAAGTACTGAAGCTAAATCACAGGGTCTTGGCATTATAATGGATATGGTACTTAACCATATAGGCAGTAATCATTTATGGATGAAAGATACGCCGTCACACGACTGGATCAATAACAACGGTAAGTTTGTAGGGACAACCCACAAGCGTGAAGCTCTTCACGACCCTCACGCCATAGCAAGCGATATACAAGGGTTTAGCGATGGTTGGTTTGTGCCAACCATGCCGGACTTAAATCAGCGCAATCCGCATTTAGCGAACTACCTTATTCAAAACGCGATTTGGTGGGTTGAAAGCGCTGGGCTAAGTGGAATACGTGTGGATACGTACTCCTATCCTGATAAGGCGTTTTTGAGCCAATGGACAAACCGCATAATGGACGAGTACCCGAATTTCAATATAGTAGGGGAAGAGTGGTCAGTTAACCCCGCAATCACGGCATATTGGCAGGCGGGTAGCCACCGCCACGATGATTACGATAGCGCTCTACCATCGGTTATGGATTTCCCGCTTCAAGCCGCAGTCGTTGAAGCGTTGAGCAATGACGAAAGCTGGAATTCGGGCTTCATCTCTGTATACGAAACCTTAGCTACTGACTTTTTGTACGGCGACCCGAATAATTTGGTCATCTTTCCTGATAACCACGATATGAGCCGCATTTTTACTCAGCTCGGTCATGATAAAGACAAATGGAATATGGCTATGACGCTATTGCTCACTACGCGCGGTATTCCACAAGTTTTTTACGGTACAGAAATTTTGATGGGTAACGAAGGCAGTGAAGACCACGGTATTATTCGTTCTGACTTTCCAGGCGGGTGGCCTTCGGACAATGACAAAAACGCTTTTACTGGGCACGGTTTAACGGATGATGAGCGTTGGGCACAGCAGCGTGTGAAGGGGTTACTTCAACTGCGTAAATCACACCCTTTGCAGTTTAAAGGCCTGTTGAAGCATTTTGCACCGGAGAATGGGGTTTATACCTATATTCGAGAGGCAAATCTCGATTCAGCCAGTGGTGCAGATAAATCAAATACTAATCAGTCTGATAAAATATTGGTCATCTTAAATAAAAAGCCAGTGGACCTGCCTCTAAGCAAGTATGCAGAGGTGCTAAGCACACACCAGACGTTAACACGTGTTAGCGATGGGATAACTTTTAAGACAACGGATACCTTAAGCTTACCAGCAATGTCTGCTAGTGTTTTCATTGTGCAGTAATTGTATTAATTATAGTAAAACAATAAATAGAGCAAAGTATGCAAGCAACTCAACCACGCCTTTCTTTCTGGCAAATATGGAACGTCAGCTTTGGCTTTCTAGGTGTTCAATTCGGTTTTGCACTGCAAAACGCAAACGTAAGTCGGATCCTTTCAGACTTAGGGGCAGACCTTCACTCGCTATCACTAT
The DNA here is from genome assembly GCF_022348345.1 of Alteromonas sp. CNT1-28. Classification (NCBI taxonomy): domain Bacteria; kingdom Pseudomonadati; phylum Pseudomonadota; class Gammaproteobacteria; order Alteromonadales; family Alteromonadaceae; genus Alteromonas; species Alteromonas sp. CNT1-28. The sequence goes on from NZ_JAKREZ010000021.1 coordinate 20,296, forward strand.
TTTGGCTAGTCGCGCCAATCATGGGATTAATCGTTCAACCAATTGTTGGCTCAGCATCTGATAGAACGTGGAATCGATTAGGTCGACGCCGCCCGTTCATCCTTGCTGGTGCAATCGCCGCAGTATTAGGTATGATCTTACTGCCAAATGCGCCGATATTTGTTGCCTTCTTGGCACCTATGGTAATGGGCGCGTTAATGGTTGCACTTATGGACGCGTCGTTTAACGTTTGTTTTCAGCCGTTTCGCTCATTGGTGTCAGACATGGTACCGCCGTCACAACGCAATGTTGGCTATTCGATTCAGTCGTTACTGATTAATATAGGCGCAGTTATCGGCTCAATACTGCCATTTGTACTTACCAATGTTATTGGCCTTGAAAATACGGCACAAATGGGTGAGGTTGCACCTTCTGTTGTTTGGGCTTTCTACATTGGGGCTACAGTACTGCTTGGTACGGTCATTTGGACGGTAGTTCGTACCAAAGAATACGCACCAGATGAATACAACCGCTATAAAGGGCTTACCGAAGAGCAGCCTGCAACTGAAAAAGCGCCTAAAGCACCGCTAGGACAACGCTTAAGTGAGTTTTTCACGTTAGTAAAAGATATGCCAAAGACGATGAAACAACTTGCTGTCGTGCAGTTTTTCTCGTGGTTTGCGCTCTTTATTATGTGGGTATATACCACACCTGCTATCACGCAACATATATGGAATGTAGATAAGCAGTGGTTTGACCCAGCTTATATTGCTGCAGCCCCGATGGTGCCTGAAACCATCATCATGGCCAAGGGAGCTGCTGGTGATTGGGTAGGGATTCTATTTGCTGCGTATTCGGTATTTGCTGCTATTTTTTCTATTTTCTTGGCAAAACTTGCTGACAAGTTTGGTCGCAAAACGGTTTACGCTTCGTCTTTAGCGCTAGGTGGCCTGAGCTACGTAAGCTTCTTGTTATTCCAAGACCTAACGATGATCAACGTAAACTTACTGATTACTGAAGTAACAGTACCTTTGGGCGCAGTGAAGCTGTTAATCCCTATGGTAGGCGTAGGTATTGCGTGGGCTGCTATTCTTGCTATGCCTTACGCTATGTTAGCTGGTGCGTTACCTGCAAATAAAACGGGTGTTTATATGGGTATCTTCAACTTTACTGTTGCCGCCCCTCAAATTGTATCGGGCCTAACTGCTGGTTGGATTCTAAGTTCTGTTTTCGACAACGACGCAAAGTACATTATCGTTGTTGCCGGAGTTTCTATGTTAATTGGTGCGGTTTCAGTTTTCTTCGTGAACGAGGCCGATAAGCAAGACATTGAAGAAGCGCAGGGAGCTTAATATGTCATTTAATCGTACAACAATCGCTTTAACGTTAGCTGGTTTATTTTGCTCAGCCTGCTCGAGTACATCTGTTCCTTCATCTAACGATACACAAGAAAACAGCCATGCTATCGTGGGTACCACTACGCCATTTGCTAGCGAAGCGGTGTACTTTGTTGTGACAGATCGTTTTGTAGACGGCGACCCTTCGAACAATTATGAAGAGCAGGGAGGCGATCACCCTACGTGGCAACTGCCTTTAGAAGGTCCTGAAGGTAAGAAAGCCTATGTGGGTTACATGGGCGGTGATTTACAGGGTATCTTAAACAACGCCGATTATATTAAAGAAATGGGGTTCACGGCAGTATGGATGACGCCTGTCCACGATAACCCGGACTATGCGTTTAATGGCGATGAACCCATTACTTATGGCGGTGCCTTTAAAGACGGTGGTAAAACGGGTTATCACGGCTATTGGGCAACGAATTTCTATAAAGCTGACGAGCATTTGGTTAGCGCCAATTTAAGCGTTAGTGACTATACGGCGAAAATGCGTCAGCATGGCCTCAAGTCCGTGTTTGATATTGTGGCAAATCATGGCACACCAAGCTTCACCATGGAGAAGGACTTACCTGGCTACGGGGAAATATATGACAGGGATGGAAATCTGGTTGCTGATCATCAAAACTTGGCGCCTGAAGAACTTGACCCTGAAAACAACCCACTTCATAGCTTTTTTCACAACTATCCAGATTTAGTTAAGCTTTCTAATCTAGATGACGAAAACCCCGCCGTACGCGATTATCTCATCAACAGCTATTTGTATTGGATTTCTCAAGGTGCTGATGCATTTAGAATAGATACAATCAGGCATGTGCCTCATGCGTTTTGGCGTGAAGCGTCAGATCGTATACGCGAACAAAACCCTGACTTTTTTATGTTTGGCGAAGCATTTGACTATGAGGCGAATAACATTGCCCAACATACGTTGCCGAAAAATGGGGGCGTCAGTGTATTAGACTTTCCTATGCAAAAGGCCATGGTGAATGTATTTGAAAAGCCGCTAGAGAGTGATTTTGCTGACTTAGAAACGGTGCTTCACCTTACGCACGGGCCATATAACAATCCATATGAATTAACTACGTTCTACGATAACCACGATATGGCGCGCATTAATGCCACTGATGAAGGCTTTATTAATGCGCATAATTGGTTGTTTACAGTAAGAGGCATTCCGGTTGTATACATGGGATCTGAAATTGGCTTCATGCGCGGTACGGCGGAACATGCTGGCAATCGTAACTATGTTGGCCAAGAGCGCCTAGACCAAGCCAAGACACATCCTATTCAACAGGCGCTTACAAAGATTGCCAACGTGCGTAAAAACACGGTAGCACTGCAGCGCGGTGTTCAAGTCAACGTTGAACTTGACGGTCATCAAGCGGCGTTTTATCGCGTTGTTGATACTGCAGAAACACAGCAGACTGCACTTGTATTACTTAATAAGGGTAATGCCGCACAATCTTTTGAGGTTAGTGACTTTATGCAATCGGGCGACTGGACGGAACAATTATCTGGAGAAACGCAAACGGTAGAACTCGGTGATGCGTTAACCGCAACGGTTAAGCCCAATGGCGTTCAGGTATGGGTGCGCGAAGGTCAAGTAAGTAACAGTGCATTACTTGCTCAAATTAAGCATCAGTTGGCCCGCCAATAAAAAACGTGTTTAGCGCACAATAAAAAAGCCCCGTGGTTGTTTAACGCCCGGGGCTTTTTTGTTAATCAGTGATTGCTTAATTTCTAGCGTGTAATTTGCGCACGCTTACTCACTGCCACATGACTGCCTAATAATAATATCCGCAGGCATTAAATAATCCTGGACGTCTTCGTTGTTAATGGCTTTTAATAAGGTGTTTACCAATAACTCGCCCGCCAGTTTGGTATTTTGCTGAACAGTGGTGAGCGAAGGCGTAGTGTAGGCTGAAACCGCAATATTGTCATAGCCAACCACGGCTACATCATCAGGCACATTCACTTTTGCCTGGCGCAGCGCTCTAAGCACGCCCATTGCAATAAGGTCTGATGCGCAGACAATTGCTTGGGGAAGTTCGCCACTTTGCAGCAATGATTTCACTGCTTCTGACCCCGCATCCTCAGTCGAAATAGCATTGCGTTGAACACTTGACTGATCAAGCCCATGAGATTGAAGTGTTTCAAAATAACCGTTAAAACGCGCTTTGAATTCAGGGGCGTGATCGCCGTTGTCGCCAATAAACGCAAAGGAAGTTTTACCCAAGCTAATTAAATGTGACGTTATGCTTTGGCCACCTTGATAGTTATCACAACCGATACTAACCCCTGGGTGGGCTTCATCTGGCGCACCCCAACGAACAAAGTGGGTGCCCTGCGATTCAAGTTGCGCGACTTTGTTTTGGTAATCAGTATAGTCGCCATATCCTAATAAAATAATGCCGTCAGCCTTATTTGAGTCTTCATATTCTGCGTGCCAGTCATCATCTAAATTTTGGAAGGACACAAGCAGATCATAGTTTGCTTGCGCACACGCGCGGGTAATACTGCCGAGCATCGCTAGGAAGAACGGATTAATCATCGAATCATCGGACGTAGGATCTTCAAACAAGAGTAGGGCAATTGTGCTGCTCTTTTGCTTTCTCAAGTTACTTGCGTTTTTATCCACTTTGTAATTGAGTTCCCGGGCAATACGCTGAACGCGATCTCTAGTTTCTTGATTAACTAGCGGGCTATTATTTAACGCTCGCGAAACCGTCGACTGCGAAACACCTGCCAAGTGGGCAATGTCAAAAGAGGTTGCTTTTTCTTTCATAAACACCATGATTTGCTGCTACGACCTTGTTGTCGCGAATTTAGATTACCATATTTTTATAATGACGCGCGCATTTTGAGACGGAGTCGCTCAAATGCCACGCAAAGTTACGATTTCGTTAGTGCTTATTTATATTTGGGAAGTCATAACGGCATTTAGTTTTAGAAGGTATTTGCAGATCGCTCTTAATTCAATCACTTGTCAGGCTTCTTTGAATAAAACATGGTTGAAGTAATTGCGAGAGTGTTATACTCAGCGAGATTTTGAAATATTACGTGCATAAGGGGAACAAGCGAATGGCCGAGACTGAACACCGTCCGACCAATTTTATCCGTCAGATTATTGATAAAGACCTGTCTAGTGGTCTACATGACGCAATTAAAACACGGTTTCCACCAGAGCCGAATGGCTTCTTACACATTGGCCACGCCAAGTCTATCTGCTTGAATTTTGGTATTGCTCAAGACTACACAGGTACGTGCAATTTACGCTTTGACGATACCAACCCTGCAAAAGAAGACATTACCTTCGTTAATTCAATTAAGGAAGATGTGCAATGGCTTGGATTTACGTGGGACGGAGAAGCGCGCTATTCATCGAATTACTTTGACCAACTACACGCATACGCCGTTGAACTTATTGAAAAAGGCTTAGCCTATGTAGATTTTTCAGCGCAAGACGTTATGCGCGAAATGCGCGGCACACTTAAAGAGCCTGGTCAAAATAGCCCTTATCGCGATACAGACGTTGAAACCAACCTCAGCGAGTTTGCCAAAATGACGGCAGGCGAATATAAAGAAGGTGAGTGTAGTCTGCGTGCGAAAATTGACATGGCATCGCCATTTATGTGTATGCGTGACCCGGTAATTTATCGTGTTAAGCATGCTCACCATCATCAAACTGGTGATAAATGGTGCGTGTATCCAATGTACGATTTTACACATTGTATCTCAGACGCCATTGAGGGAATAACGCACTCCCTGTGTACACTAGAGTTCCAGGATAACCGTCGTCTTTATGATTGGGTTATCGAAAACATTTCTATCGACTGCACGCCAAGACAGTATGAATTCTCACGTCTTAATTTAGAATATACGGTATTAAGCAAGCGTCGTCTTATTCAGTTAGTCGACGAAAACCATGTACATGGCTGGGACGACCCACGCATGCCTACCATTGCGGGTTTACGCCGTCGTGGCTACACACCGGGTTCAATCGTTGAGTTTTGTAAACGCATTGGTGTGACTAAGATGGACAACATGGTTGAAATGTCCATGCTAGAAGCGTGTATACGCGACGACCTAAATGCAAATGCTCCTCGCGCAATGGCCGTACTAGATCCAATAAAGCTCGTTATCGAAAATTATGAGGAAGGCCAGACAGAAACGCTTGTTGCGCCAAATCATCCTAACGATGAAAGTATGGGTACGCGTAACATCGGCTTCAGTCGCGAAGTGTATATAGAAGCAGAAGACTTCCGAGAGTCGGCGAACAAGAAGTTTAAGCGCTTAGTGCTTGATAAAGAAGTTCGTCTTCGCAACGCCTACGTGGTTAAAGCTAATCGCGTTGAAAAAGATGAGAATGGTAATGTAACAACCGTTTTTTGTACTTATGACGCGGATACTCTAGGTAAAGATCCGGCTGATGGCCGCAAAGTTAAAGGTGTTATTCATTGGGTAGATGCAGCAACAGCACAGGCAGCGGAGTTTAGGCTTTACGACCGCTTGTTTAACGTGCCTAACCCAGCAGCGGAAGAAAGCTTTACCGATGCGATTAACCCTGATTCGTTGGAAGTAAAACACGGTTGGGTAGAAGCCGGATTGGCAGACAATGTTCCTGAAGTAGGAGCATGGCAGTTTGAACGCACTGGCTACTTCTGTGTAGATAAAGACAGCACAGACGACAAGCCGGTCTTTAACCGCACTGTAGGTCTACGAGATACATGGGCCAAAATGGGCGAGTAGGCACTGGCCTTTAGCCATTTATGCGCTGTAAATAAAAAACCGCTTAAGTGCTGCTTAAGCGGTTTTTTTGTTTAATGGAACATTGCTTTCGTTAATTACTTTGGTTGGCAATCAAGTGACTGTCCGGTTGTTTCCTTACTGTCTTCGCCCATAAGATAAAGATACGTAGGCATAATATCTTCAGGTGTTTTTAGTGTATCAGGGTTTTCTGCTGGAAACGCTTGAGCGCGCATTTGTGTGCGGGTACCACCTGGATTAATACAGTTAAAGCGCAGTGACTTATTTCGATATTCATCAGCAAGGGTTTGCATAACGCCTTCTGTTGCGAATTTTGATACGGCGTACGTTCCCCAAAATGCGCGACCTTTTCTGCCTACGCTAGAGGTGGTGAAAATTACCGATGCACTTTCTGCCTTCTCTAGAGCGGGAATAAGCGCTTGTGTCATGAAAACCATGCCATTTAGGTTAATTTGCATCACGTCTTGCCATTCTTGCGCATCAATATCTTTAAATGCACTAAGGTGGCCTAAAATACTCGCATTGTGAAGAACACCATCTAATCGGCCAAACTGGTCAATAATGGTTTGCGTCATTTGCTGATAATGAGAGGGCGTTGCGCCTTTGATATCTAAAGGAACAATGGCGGGTTCTTGACCACCTGCTGCGACAATGTCGTCGTACACAGCTTCAAGTTTAGACACAGTGCGGCCCAATAAAATACAGATAGCGCCATGTGCAGCATACGTTTTTGCGGCTTGTGCACCAATTCCATCGCCAGCCCCGGTGATAAGAATAACTTTATCGCGCAATAAATCCGCTGGTGCGTTGTAATCGTTCATCATTTTCCTTCAAAAGGTTCATTTATATCGCAATGATTGGGGCCTGTAGACCCAATTAAGAATCAAACCCCAGATCATACTCAGCCTGACTCACAAGTAAAACAATGAATGAAAATTTCTTCAAACGTAAAAAAAGTTAACAAAAGTAGTTAACAAAACTTTGCAAAGTTGCAACAAAGTCAATAAGATTGAGGAAGATACAACTGGTCTAACATGTTTAAAACTATCATCTACGCCTGTAAAGACAGGGTAGACCAAGCTACTTTTAATAGAGTTAAGTTTTAGACACAGAATAACAACAATGCTTGTAGGGAGTAGAGATGAGAAAACTCGTATTAAGTTCCAGTGTGGCCCTTGCGCTGGGTCTAGCAGGCTGTGGTGGCTCCGATGAAACCCTTTCCGACATTCAGGCCGAAACAGAAGTCCAAACACCATTTTCACGAATCGTTTTTGACCCAGCTAATGGGAACTTAAACATTCCAAACGACCTTCTGATGCTTCCAGGCGATGATGGTTTCTTTGATTACACACTGAATATTCCGGTCGATGACCCTACAGATTTTGCTGACCCGCAAAATGCACTCAACGTGTTAGACGGTTGGTCAACTCAACACCCGTTTGTAATTAATGTAGAAACACCTGCCGGCGCATCGCTTGATGCAAGTACATTATCTTCTGGCGTGTTGCTTTTTGAAGCAACGTTAGGTCTTGACCAAAGTGATCCTGACTGTGCGCAGGTTACAACACCTTCTGCGGGTTGTAAGCTTGGCGATCAACTTACCTTTGGTGTTGATTACGTACTCAGCCTTGCTGATAGTAACACAATCACTTTTGTCCCTCTTAAGCCGCTAAAAGCAGCTCAGGGCTACATGTTAGTAATGACCACTGATTTGAAAGACTCTTCTGGCAAGTCGGTTCAGGGCTCAACTACGTGGGACTCAGTAAGACAAGACATCGACACTAATCCTCTATCAAGTGCAGCACAGCTTCAATTACAAGGCTTAGTTAATTCGTTAGTTAATCCAGTACTTGGTGCGGGTTTCGACCGTGAAGACATCACTTACGTATCAGCTTTCACCACACAGTCTATTGCCAACTCGCTTGATACCATCAAGAAGGTCATGATTAGCCGTTTTGCACAACTGGCTGCTGGCGGAGACCCGTCTGCTCCAACCGCACTACCTGCAATCACGGTAAGCGATGTATCTGCAGCGCCTAATGTCATGGAAGCACTTGGTCTTGTAAACGCTACTGTTGTAGCTGGCGCAGTAGAGCTGGGTAAACAAGGTCAACCTGATAACATTCAAGCAGCGATTGACGCTACTGATTTCAGCTTGTTAGAAACTTGTGCAGGACTTGCGGGTACGGCGTCAGGTCAACTTGCTGCGCAGTGGGGGGCGCTAAATGAATTTGCTGTTGGTGTTTCTACGGGCATTTTAGCGCAAGCCGGACCATTCTGTGCAGCTCAACGTTATGAAGGTAATATTGCATTGCCTTATTTCTTGGGTGTTCCAAGTGCAGAGAACCCACTTGCTCCAGTTAATGATTTCTGGAAGGCAGCTTGTGACAGCGGAATTGTTTTAGCTGGTGCTCCTCAAGAATTACTTGCAGACGCAGAGCCAGGTCCTAATGCAGCAATGTGTTCTTCACTAGGCCTTGCTGACGTTCGTATTAACGGCGAAATGTTAGATAGCGCAAGAAACATTACTAAATTCAACCCATATCCACAGCCTACTGGCGGAAACATGGGTAAAGAAACGTTAGACGTTCAGGTTACTATTCCTGACCCAGCAATTGCAGGTGCTTTAGGTTTTCCTATCAGCATGCCTGAAGCCGGTTGGCCAGTGGTTATTCTAGCGCACGGCATTACCAGCCAAAAAGAAGATATGCTTGCCATCACAGGTACTCTGTCTCTAGCAGGTATTGCGTCAGTAGCAATCGACCAACCATTACACGGTAGCCGCGGTTTTGACCTTAATGGCGACGGTACAGATGAACTGAATGCGACTACGGTTAGCGCAACTCACTATATGAACCTTGCCAGCTTGCCTACGGCTCGCGACAATCTACGCCAAAGCGTGTCAGATTTACTTGGTCTACGTTTAGGACTAAACGCAGTTGTCGATACCACAGCAGCGCAAAATGTTAAGTTTGATATGTCACGTGTATCGATTATGGGTGTGTCTCTAGGCGCTATCACTGGTGGGAATTTTGCTTCAGTGGCAAACACGTCGATGGGTGGCGATTTAGCAGCACTTGATGGCATGTTTGCTGTCAAGCAAGCTTCTCTTGAGTCTCCAGGGGGCGGTGTTGCTCAGTTCCTAATTGAGTCAGCCGCGTTTGGTCCTCTTATCAAAGGTCTGTTGCTGTCTCAGGCTTCTGAAGAGTTTGTTGCCTTGCTAAATCAACTGTATGAAACCACTGATGTGAGCGAAGAACAACTTCGCGCAGCGGTAGCGATTTTTGAAGAAAATCTTACTGCTGAGCAGGCTGCAGAAGTGAATGCTGTATTTGCTGAATTTGCATTCGCTGCACAAACGGTGATGGACGCTGGTGACCCTACTAACTACGCTCAGACACTGGGTAGCAATACGCCAGTTCATATGATGACGGTAGTGGGTGATGGCAGCGACGCGAACCTTCCGGATCAAGTTATTCCAATTTCAACAGCGTTACCATTGTCAGGTCAGCTTCCTCTGGCAGCGACCATTGGCTTAGAGCAAGTGACAACCACGCAAGGTCCTGGTACAGATCCAATTAGCGGAATTGTACAGTTCAATAGTGGTGCTCATGCTTCTAGCTTAAGCCCAGCGGCGAGCGCAGCGGTAACAACGGAAATGCAAAAAGAAGTGGCGGGTTATATTGCGTCTGACGCACTTGTACTGCCAATTTCTGATGAAAGTGTTGTAGCGAACTAGCCAAGGGTAGTTTGCTCCAATGGGCAGCGTTACAACTGCTTACATTTTATAGAAAAAAAAGCCGGCGTTATTGCCGGCTTTTTTGTAGAAAAATTATAATGTTGTTTGAATGTTTTCATTTGTTAATGTAGTGTGAATTCAGGTCGGATCAGTTTTACTTTTGCTGTAATTAACACCGCTTTGAAGACGCGTGCGGTAAGAGTGGTTGACCTTTTTCATTTATCATTAGGGAACATTTGAGATGATTGACAACACCTTTAACGCTAAACGGACGCTTATTGCGTTATCACTCACTGCACTTCTCGGTGCGTGCGGCGATAACGATAACGACTTTTCTAACGTAGAACAACCAGCGCCCACAACGCCTACGACACCCGAACCAACACCAGCACCAATTCCAGCATTTTCTCCTGACGGTACACTGTCCGCGGATGTTACCTGGACCACCTATGGCGTTCCGCATGTGAAAGCCGATAACCTAGAAAGTATGGCTTACGGTGTGGGTTATGCGTTTGCACGCGATAACCTTTGCGTATTGGCCGACCAGATTGTTAAGTATAACTCTGAGAGAGCTAAGTATTTTGGTCCAGATACTGTACCTGGTAGCGGTGATTCAGAGCACCTTATTAACGATTTCGGTTTTCTTACGCTAGGTATTAGAGAGTTAGCAGAAGAGAACTTACCTCGGTTGTCTGCTAATTCACGTGCAATGTTTCAAGGCTACACTGCTGGATACAACCAGTACTTAGCTGAAACTCCTGTAGAAGAACAAGATCAAAGCTGTGCTGGCCAACCATGGGTCACTGAAATTGATAGTGTGGATCTATTAACCTACTCATTAGGCGTGGCGCTATTACCTGGGGCCGCTAATTTCTTAGGACCTATGTTTATTGCAGCGCCTGAAGGTGAGAGTTATCTACCTACTCCAGCTGCGTCCTCAAGTGACGTTGCTTCTACATTTAAGATTTCACCAACGGTAGGTCTGCCTGAAAAAAATCCTCAAGAAATGGGCTCTAACGGTTGGGGGTTAGGCAGCGATAAAACGACCAATGGCAAAGGTATGGTTTTAGGCAATCCGCATTTTCCTCACACAGGAAACCTACGCTTTTGGAATTTCCATGCTCAAGTACCCGGACACTTGAATGTAACAGGTGGCTCGTTGATGGGATTGCCTGGTGCAGTAAATATCGGATTTAACGAAAACGTTGCATGGACACACACCTTCTCGACGGCTGAACATTTTGTTGTGTATCAGCTGACCCTCGACGAAAATGATGAATCTGGCCTTACCCATATGGTTGATGGCAACAGACGCACCATCTATGAAAAGCCACTTCAAATTGATGTCGCAGTGGGTGGAGGGCAAACCATTAAGCTTAATAAGACCGCGTATTACACCAACTACGGTCCAATGATTGAAGTGCCTGGTAACTTTGATTGGAATGGTAGTAATGCCTTTGCCATAAAAGACGCAAACCTGCCTAACTTCGATATCGTAGACCATTGGCTTGCCATGAATATGGCGACATCCATGGACGAGTTTAAGCAGGCGTTTAAAGATTACGACGGTGTTATTTTCAATAATACAATGGCTGCCTCTGATGATGGTCAAGTCTTCTACATTGACGATTCAACCGTGCCGAATCTAACCGAAACCGCAATTGAGCAACTAACGACTAACCCGTTACTTATTCAAACTAAAGCAGCTGCTGGCTTTACCGTATTACCGGGTAACATTTCGCAGTTTGATTTCGAAGGACCCGTTCCATACGAAGAAGCGCCTAAGTACGAGGGCACGGATTCAGTTCAAAACTCGAACGACAGCTATTGGTTAACGAATTTAAACTCACCAATTGTTGTAAGCAATCCGCTATTTGGTAGCGTGGAATATCAACAAACACTACGCTCAAGAATGGGTCAACAGTTTATTGAAAACGAAGCGGGAAGTGACGGAACCTTTACGCCAGACGAAGTGGAAGGCTTACTGTTTAATAACAGAAGTTATTTAGCAGAGAATATTTTGCCTTCATTGCTTTCGCTATGCGCCGCGCAAGGTTCAACACCTGTAGATGTAGACGGAACTAGCGTTGATGTTTCACAAGCCTGTGCTGCGTTGGAGGATTGGGATGGCACCATGAACCTTACAAGTACTGGTGCACACGTGTTTAGAGAGTTTGCATTCCAGTTTAACCAAGCGCCACAGTGGGAGACGCCGTTTTCACTAGAATCACCAGTCACTACGCCTTCTGGCTTGATGCAAAATGACGTTACTCTTGAACAATTGGCAAGAGCAACTCAAGTTATTGAGCAAGCTGGTGTCGCATTTGACGCGCCGCTAGGGGAGGTTCAGTTTGTTGAGCGAAGCCTGCCAGATGGCACGGCGTCTGGTATCAAACTACCATGGGCTGGTGCACACAATATTGAAGGTGGCTTTAACGTGTTTGACGTTATAAGCAACAGGAACGGTACGTTGCTTCCACGTCATAACTACGAGCCTGTGAATAGTAACACCATAATGAGTGCAGAAGCTGAAGGCTACCATATTAACTATGGCACCAGTTGGGCTATGGTTATTAACTTCACTGATGAAGGCCCCAAGGGAAGGGGTATTCTGACCTACTCACAATCTCGCAAGTATGGCAGTGAACACTTCTTAGACCAAACTCAGCTTTATTCTACGCAGCCTACGCTAAGAGATATCTTCTTTACTGACGAGGAAATAGAGGCTAACAAGATAGAGCAAGTTACCCTATCGTCAGAATAAGATGAGACTGGTATTATAACGTAATTAGCAAAGCGGCGTTGCTTTTCACAAAGCAAGGCCGCTATTTACGTTGTGGGTAAACAACGACGCTTACCCGTTTTATTTTACTAGGAGTAAAGTTTGGAGTTTTTGTACGAGTACGGTTTGTTTGTTGCCAAGGCAGTAACGCTAGTTATCGCTTTTATTGTGGTTGTATCTACCATTGTTGGCTTAGCGAGTAAGCAAAAGCATGGGAAAGGGCAACTTGAGATCGTGTCTATTTCTGAGCAGTTGAAAGACATTACAAATTATGCGAAACAGGTTCTGCTAGATAAAAATGCGTTAAAGAAATTAGCCAAGGAACAGAAAAAAGAAGCGAAAGCTAAAAACAAAGCAAAAAACAAAGCCAAAATCACAGAACAGGGCGAAGAGTCTGAGAAGTCCCGTCTTTATGTCATCGACTTTAAAGGTTCGATGGACGCCAATGAAGTGGAACACTTACGAGAAGAAATTACCGCTATCTTATGTGTAGCGAATAAAGAAGACGAAGTCTTGGTTCGACTTGAAAGTGGTGGGGGTGTTGTACACGGCTATGGACTTGCAGCGTCTCAACTTCAGCGTATCAAGGAAAAGGGCCTTAAACTAACGATTGCGGTAGATAAAGTGGCGGCAAGCGGTGGTTACATGATGGCTTGTGTTGCAGACAAATTACTGGCGTCTCAATTTGCTTACATTGGCAGCATAGGCGTTTTAGCTCAGTTGCCTAACTTCAATAAACTATTGAAGAAAAATGATATTGAGTTTGAACAACACACCGCTGGTGAATTCAAGCGTACTCTAACCGTATTTGGTGAGAACAACGATGAAGGCCGCGCAAAATTTAAAGAAGAAATTGAAGAGATTCATGTACTGTTCAAAGACTTCGTTCAAAACCAGCGTCCAGATATGGACATCGATAAAGTCGCCACAGGCGAGTATTGGCCAGGTATTAAAGCTAAGTCGCTTGGCTTAATTGACGACATCACAACCTCAGATGACTACATTCTTTCTCATTATCCCGCACGCGAAATATTTAGTGTTAAGTATGCTGTGAAGAAAAATGTAGCAGAGAAATTGGGGATGTCTGCAGCAAATGTTGTTGAGCGCGTGTTTATGAAATCAATGAGCAAAGCGCGTCACTGGTTTTAATAGCGAAAATTTGTCTGTGTTGATAATTCAGGACCGATAAAACTATTGTTAACACAGACATACGTTAAATTTTTAACCTACAAAAAGATAATAAAAAGAATATGGCACGGCATACTAAAACCGATATATTAGATGCGGCAGAATACTTATTTTCTCAAAGCGGGTTTACTCAAACATCCATGCGCGAGATTACTGCCAGAGCAGAAGTGAATTTGGCGTCGGTGAACTATCACTTCGGCAGCAAGAAGAATTTAATTCAAGCCGTGTTTAAAAGGTACTTTGATCATCTAATGCCGCAGGTAGAGTCTTGCTTGGCGTCTTTGACACCTATGGAAGGTGCGAAGGGCGTTGAGCAACTCTTGTATTCGTTGATCCCTCCTATGCTTAACCTCAACACCATTTCAGAGCAGGGTACTTCAACGTTTGTTAAGTTGCTAGGACGTGGGTACAACGAAACTCAGGGGCATTTGCGTAAGTTCTTAATGAATGATTACGGTGATTGTATCCGTGCACTTGTCGACGCTATAAGACGTTGTCTTCCTGATCTACCTGAGGAAGAACTATTCTGGCGCTTGCATTTTGCGATGGGAAGTTTTGTATTTTCAATGGCGTCGAGCCAAGCGCTAACGGAAATAGCTGAGTCTGACTTTCACAAGCATGTCGATATAAAAGAAGTTATCCAGCACCTAGTTCCATTCGTAGCCCAAGGGCTAGCAGGCAAATAATTCAAGCGCCCTCGTTAAATATTCAGTTGAGAAAGAGTGGTAAGCTATTGTTATTTCATAATAAATAGTGAATGGGTCACATAACATAAGTGCCTCAACGACACTTACGGTATGCGACATTTATTGCGTTTTTACACCAGTAGCTAAACTAGATATTAAATCATGTTATGCAAAATTATCGAGGAAGGGTTGCGCCAGGCGCCTCTGCATTGAGCTTTTCTGCCCAGAAATCCTTTACCGAAAATCCTGACTTTTTGGATGAAGGTGCCTTTTTCTTCGCTGGTTTCGCTGCGGCTTTTGCCTCTTTCTTTGGCGCTTTTTTCTCTTCGCTTTTACTCGTGCCGCCAGAAGAGCCAGAAGCTAACGACGCTGTCATCTCTTGAAGCTGTGCTAAACGGACGTTCTTACCGCCATCTACACTGTACCAACCACTTTTGCTCTCAATAGATGGTGCTTTGCCGTTCGCCTTTTTATAAGCTTCGGTAAATGCTGCTACCACTTCGTCTTTGTCTAAGTTTGCCATGCTTTTTTGCTCTTTATTTTGTTAAGATGACGAACGTTATGCGACGTATGTAATTGCTATAACGCTGAGAAAAACTCACCCAGCGTAACGACCAAGCCAGCAAGTGTCGCAAAACTAAAATTGGATCTACTCACCACTCATAATTGTCTAATTACAGGTATAATGCTAAACGTTCGCGTCTTTTTATAACGTTTTTTGAACAATTTGTCTAACTTTCAACCGGAGGACTTGTGTCTATTACCCGCCTAGAACTACAAAATTATCTTGATGGAATGTTAAGGGTTAGCGAGATCAGTGATTATTGCCCCAATGGATTACAGGTAGAGGGCGCAAGTAAAATTGAGAAGATAGTAACCGGTGTAACTGCGTCACAAGCACTCGTTGATGCCGCCATAGAAGCTAAGGCAGATGCGCTAATTGTTCACCATGGTTATTTTTGGAAAGGTGAGTCACAAGTGATTGCGGGCATGAAAAAGCGCCGCCTTCAAGCGCTACTGTTAAATAATATCAATTTGTTTGCTTATCACCTTCCACTGGATGTACACCCTGAATTTGGCAACAACCGACAACTTGCATCGCTATTAGGCATTCAAAATATAAGTGCGGTGAGCGGTGTGAAGCCTGTTGGCGTTGTTATGCACGGAAGTTTTGAAGAAGAAATTGAAGGGGCAGCGTTACAGGTTAAATTACAGAAGTTGCTAGGGAGAGACGTGCTGATTGAGGGGCCTGTATCAAAACCTATATCTAAGCTTGCTTGGTGCACGGGAGGTGGACAAGGGTTCATCGAACAAGCGGTTGAACTGGGCGTTGATGCATTTATTACCGGAGAAGTGTCGGAACAAACTGTACACACAGCGAGAGAAATGGGGATTACCTTTTTTGCTGCTGGTCATCATGCTACTGAACGCTACGGTGTGAAATCCTTAGGAGAGCATATTGGGCAGCAATTCGACGTGCCTGTCGAGTTTATTGATATTGACAATCCTGCTTAGCGATGACTGTAGTATATGAATAACGATCGTATCTTCGATGGTATTGCAGAAAAATTCTCAAGCAATATATATGGCACTACTAAGGGAAAGCTCAGGCACACCTTATTGTGTGATGTTCTCGAGCCTTATTTAACCACGCCTGTTCGCGCTATTGAAATAGGCGGGGGTACAGGTGTTATGACAGCGCATATTGCTTCTAAAGGGCATTCTGTTGTGTTAACTGATGCGTCGAAGGATGTACTTAAACAAGCTGGGACGCTGCTTGCAGATGCACCAAATATTACAATTAGGCATCAATATCTGCAGCAGATTGAGGATTTAGACAGTTTTGATTTAGTGATTTGCCATGCGGTTTTAGAGTGGCTGGATGCGCCCTTTGATGCTATCGATTTTATGTATAAGAACATGAAGCCAGGGTCCCGTTTAAGCCTAAGCTTTTTCAACCAAGATGCGAATTTGTTTGCCAATGCTATCTACGGCAATTTTGATTACATCGCGAAAGGGATGAAAGCTAAGAAGCAAGTTAGACTGAATCCAAAACAGCCGTTAAGTGCAACCCGCGTGGTTGAACATTGTGAATCATTGGGCTTCAAAATTATCGAAAAAGCAGGCATTCGTTGTTTCCATGATTACATGCGAGATATAACCCATCAAAGCAGCAAATTTGATGACTTACTTGCGCTAGAGCGGCAGTATCATAGGCAAGCGCCTTACCTTTGGTTAGGAAAATATTTTCAGCTGATTCTAGAAAAAGAGAAATAGAAAAAGCCAGTAAAAAAGAGTTTGTTGGATATTTACGTGGCGGACTACATAGGGTTATGAGCGCGCTAATACGTAAATAGTTGTAGTGACGCCTTAGAGCGCGTTCTCACCCGTCATAATATTATTGACCGTGATTTTTGCGATTTCCTCTAAGGCTTCGAGCGTGAAGAACCCTTGGTGGCCCGTTATTAAAACGTTCGGAAACGTAGTTAAGCGCTGAAAAATATCATCCTGAATTATGTCTTGTGAATGATCGTTAAAAAACAGTTCTGATTCTCTTTCGTAGACATCTAGACCTAAATATCCAATTTTTTTCGACTTAAGCCCTTTAATGATGGCATTGTCATCGACAAGCCCGCCTCTTGACGTATTAATTAGCATGACGCCTTGAGGCATTTTATCAATACTCTTCGCATTGATTATGTGATGACTCTGTTCGTCGAGCGGGCAGTGCAGGGTAACAATAACGCTTTTTTCAAGTAGTTCATTTAACGTTACATAATGGGCTCCCATTGTGGTTACATGAGTGTTTGGATTCGGATCGAAGCAAAGCACATGACATCCAAATCCCAATAGTATGCGAATAACCGCTTGCCCAATCTTTCCTGTGCCAATTACCCCTACGGTTTTACCGTGAAGCGTAAAGCCCATCAATCCTCCAAGATTGAAGTTGCCTTCGCGTACTCGGTTGTATGCTTTATGTGTTTTTCGGTTCAACGTAAGGATTAGCGCAATTGTATGTTCAGCTACGGTTTCAGGGCTATAAGCGGGTACGCGGCTTACAGTGATACCTGCCTTTGCTGCTGCATCCACATCAACATTGTTGAAGCCAGCGCAGCGAAGCGCGATATGTTTAACGCCACAGAGTTTTAGAGCTTCAATGGTTTTCCTATTAATGTCGTCATTTACAAACACAACAACATCGCTGAATCCACTGCAACTCGCAGCGGTTGAAGCGTTCAGTGGGTGTTCAAAAAATGTGGCATTGATGGTTTTGTCACTAGCACCGTTTAATGTTTCCAGCAATTCAGAAAACAGAGCGTGTTCATAAGAGCGAGTACTAAAAAAAGCGATGTTTTTGTGTTGTTGGTCGCTGAGGTTATCGTGCGCTTTTTTACGTGCAGAGGTATTCATTTTAGTACCCAGTTAAGTCACTTTGACGGCAAAAAATTACCACATTCACATTCAAACTACATAGATGTAGATCAATAAATCTAGCGGGATGTATTGAGCACTAACGCATTAGGTATATTTCAAAACGCTCGTTCGCTGCCGCCATGTCGGCGGCTATTTAAACTGCAAAGCGTACTAATTCGCTGATAAAAGCTTAGCGATGTCTTTCTCAATGGCTTCTGGTTTTACAGTAGGCGCATAACGTTTTAGCACCTTGCCTTGAGCATTAACTAAGAACTTAGTGAAGTTCCATTTTATACGTTTTGTGCCAAGAAGACCGGGGGCTTCTTTTTTCAATTGCTCAAAGAGCGGATTGGCATCTGGACCATTTACATTTGTTTTCTTAAATAATGGGAATGAAACGCCAAAATTAAGGCTACAAAATTGCGCAATATCTTCGTCGCTACCTGGCTCTTGATGTCCGAACTGATCGCAGGGAAATCCTAAAATTTCAAAGCCCTTATCGTTGTATTTTTTATAGAGCGACTCTAGTCCTTCGTACTGAGGAGTAAAGCCACATTTGCTTGCCGTATTAACAATAAGTAATACCTTACCCTTGTATTGTTCAAGAGTAGTTTGTTCACCGTTGTTCAACGTAATAGCGTGTTCATAGAGCGCCAAAATTATTTTCCTATATTTTTGTTGTTGTTAAGTCTGTTACTCTTAGGTAATCCAACCATCTTTGTTAAGTATCTAGAGTATATTTTGTATGAGTAATTTGAAAGTGAGTTTTTTGGGCTTGGGTGTAATGGGCTATCCTATGGCAGGGCACTTGAGCAAAGCTGGCTATTCGGTCACTGTTTATAATCGTACCTCTCAAAAGGCACAGGATTGGCTAACAACCTATAACACTGGCGACGCTAAAGTCAGTGCTAGCAATACCGTTGCGCAGGCGTGTGAAGGCGCTGACATCGTATTTATGTGTGTGGGTAACGACAATGATGTAAGAGATGTGGGCACACAGGCGTTAGCAGTGATGAAGACGGGCAGTGTGCTGGTCGATCATACGACTGCATCAGCAGATATTGCCAGAGAACTATATAAAAGCTGCCAAGATAAGCAAGTTGGCTTCTTGGATGCACCGGTTTCTGGTGGCCAGGCTGGGGCTGAGAACGGGCAGCTGACCGTTATGGTGGGCGGCGATGAAGACGTATACAGCACGGTTGAGCCGGTAATGGCACATTATGCACGACACAGTCAGCTACTTGGTAAGAGTGGCAGCGGTCAACTAGCAAAAATGATGAATCAGATTTGTATTGCCGGCATTGTACAAGGCTTGGCTGAAGCACTACATTTTGGCCAGCGTGCTGGGCTTGATTGTAATGCGGTTGTCGATGTTATTAGCAAAGGCGCAGCTCAGTCGTGGCAGATGGAAAACAGAGCCAGCACGATGCTAAATAACAGCTTTGATTTTGGTTTTGCTGTTGATTGGATGCGTAAAGACTTAAGTATTGCATTGGATGAAGCGCGTAAGAACGGTTCGACTTTGGCGCTAACGGCACTTGTTGATCAATATTATGCAGATGTTCAAAAGCTTGGTGGCGGCCGTTGGGATACATCGAGTTTGCTTACCCGACTCAAATAACGCTAACAGACTAACAAGAATAAAAGGCCCGCTGGTTTACAATAAAATGTACTAAACAGCGAAAAACAGTGACGTTCTGGAAGCAGTGCGTGTTTATCCATAACGCAGGTTATGGATGTAGTTTTAGTAATTTGCTAAATAAACATTACAGCGCCTGTTCTTGAGCAGATAGGGTAAGCTGTTCCAAACGGGCCTTGTTAACGTCATTCAAGGGGAGTGACATTATCTTGTCGAGTAGCTGTCTGACGTTAAATTTTCGGTAAACACCTGTGTCTGACTCAATCATGCACTGAAGAAGGTTTAAGCCAAATGCTGCGGTATCGGGGGAGAGTTGGAAAGCATCATAAAAATGCCTCATTGCCTTGTTGAATAAGCCTTCGATAAAGAGTTGTGTGCCGGCCTCGTTTATAGAAATGGCCTGTTCGTGATTTAAACCTAACCTTTCACCTCCCGAAAAAATCAGCTCGTCATTCATAACCTGTTCTGAAATAGCTTGTAACTCTGCGTTTTTGCGCTTAGCCATCAAGAGTAACTCACCAGCTTTGCGTTCATCTCCAAGACCGTGATGTACTTTTGCGGCAATAACGAGGATAGACGGCTCAGTGCGAAGGTAGTTGTCGACGTAGTCGCTTTCAAGCAAATGTGCTGCTTTTTCTAAGTCGCCGTCCAGCACAGCCGAGAAAGCCAGAAGGTAGTCTCTTTTTTGTAAAGTCTGCGGGTCGCCCTGACTTCTTCCGGCAATGCCTACTAATTTTCTAGCCTGAGACAAGCTTTCTTTTCTATTGGTTTCAGGCGACTCTTCTGCAAGAAACAAATAGAACTCAGCGAGCTCAAACGTAAAGTCATTGAACCTGTCTTTTGCACTGCGATGCATAGCCCGTTTCTTCTGTAAGAGATCGATGGCTTCTACAACCTTGTCCTGCTTTTGATAGGCAATGGTTTTTAACTTTGCAGCTGGTAGGCTTAATTCACTAAACTTAATTTCATTTAAGTATTTTTCTACTTGATCGTAGGAGTCTTGTTCAAATGATATGGATGCAAGCCATTCAAATGCCTTGTCGCGAGCCAAGCTAGAGTTAACCATTTGGCTCAAATGGCTTTTACAATGAGGCCATTGACCCGAAGCGTACTGGCACTTTACTTTTCCCCATTGTGCCCAAAGAACTTTGTCAGAGCGGGTTAACACGTCGTCATAAATACTTAACGCTCGTTGCAAATCACCATTCTCGAAAAGAAGACGCGCATAAAGCTTTCTAATTTCAGCAACAAGCCGAGGAGGAATGCCTTCGGTGATCTTAGCTCTAACGACACTAATTGCTCGGTCAAGTTGTTTATTATCCAGCGCGTGCAATACGTTTTTAACAAAGTCTCGATAACTTAAGTAATGGTTAATTTGGCGGGTTAGTGAGGCAATGGTGTATGGCTTAATAAGCAAAACGTCAGGCTGTAAATCCATTATACGGCCAATAATTTGCGGTGAGCGATCAGACGTTAAGAAAATAATGCCTGTGCTAGGTCTTATAAAGCCTGCCTCTCTCAAACTCTGGATCCATTCCACGCCTGTTTTGCCTTGGCCTAGGTGATAGTCCATTAACAGGAGTTCAAAGTTTTGCTTTTTAAGTGCCGCTTTCAGTTCTACACCAGATGCAAAGCTGCTTACCGATAAGTTAGCAATTGACATTAAATGTCCTCGAAGCGCAGTCCGAGCAGTAGCATTGTCTTCTACTATAGCTATTCTGAATTCCACGGCGACCAAACAAGGTTTACTTACATCAACCTAGCTTATCAGCGGCGAGATAAAAGTGCATTATTAAAAAGGATAACTTTTTTCTGCTTCGTGCTGGAGTCTATAAAGAAACAGCATTTCTCGTCACAAAATATTTACGTTAACCCTCAATATTTTTAAATAAAAATTTACCTTTACGTTTACGTAAGGGGTAAGTATTGGTTATTGTAGTTCAAAAGCAAATCAATTGAGGGTATGCCTAATGAATTTTGAATTAACCGATGACCAGTTAGCCTTTGAAGACACCGCCCGTCAATTCGCTCAGCAAGAGCTAGCACCTAACGCCGCTATGTGGGATAGAGAACATCACTTCCCAGTAGAAGCAATAAAGAAAGCGGGTGAATTAGGCTTCTGTGGATTGTATGCGCCTGAGAGTGCAGGTGGGTTGGGTTTATCTAGGCTCGATTCCTCCATAATCTTCGAGCAGCTTTCAATGGGATGTACCACGACTACAGCTATGTTAACCATACATAACATGGCAACGTGGATGATTGCCACTTGGGGCACCAGTGAAGTTAAAGATATGTGGTGTGACCAACTGGTAACCGGTGACAAGCTGGCGTCATATTGCCTAACCGAGCCTGGCGCTGGTTCTGATGCAGCGTCGCTAAAAACAAAGGCGACGAAAGCTGACGGTGGGTATGTCCTTAACGGGTCTAAGGTGTTTATCTCTGGTGCTGGCAGTACGGATGTTCTTGTTGTAATGGCGCGTACAGGGGAAGAGGGTCCTAAGGGCGTATCTGCATTCGCGGTTCCGGCTAATGCCGACGGGATTGAGTACGGTAAAGCCGAAGAAAAAATGGGGTGGAATGCACAGCCCACTCGTATGATCACGTTCGATAACGTGAAATTAGATGCTAGTTGGTTACTTGGCGAGGAAGGACAAGGCTTTAAAATGGCCATGCAAGGGCTTGATGGCGGCCGAATTAATATTGCAACTTGCTCGGTAGGAACTGCACAGCAGGCGCTAAACGTTGCGCGCGACTACATGAATGAACGTGAGCAGTTTGGTAAACCTATTGCAGGTTTCCAGGCATTACAGTTTAAATTAGCTGATATGGCTACTGAACTTGTTGCAGCGAGACAAATGGTACGTATGGCGGCTTGTAAGCTGGATAATAACGACCCAGACAAAACCACCTATTGCGCTATGGCGAAAAGGTTTGCGACAGATGTTGGCTTCAATGTATGTAACGATGCCCTTCAGCTACACGGCGGGTACGGTTATATCAAAGAATATCCGTTGGAGCGTCACTTCAGAGATGTTCGCGTACATCAAATATTGGAAGGCACCAATGAAATTATGCGCGTTATCATTGGTAGACGTTTGTTGTCAGATGAGAGAAGTGTACTGTAGTACACTTCGCTAACGAACTAATTCAGGCACGATTTAATGGACTATGGGAAGGAGTGAAAATGACAGATGTGGAATCGGTAGTCATTGTTGATGAAATCAAGACGTCTAGCAACGACTACACAATAGGCCGTTTAACGCTTAACAAGCCAAAGGCATTAAATGCATTGGATTTGGAAATGGCTGGCATCATGCTTGACGCGCTTCAGCGATGGCAGTCTCGCAACGATATCGTAGCTGTTGTGATCGATGCTGCTGGCGAGAAGGCATTTTGCGCCGGTGGTGACATAGTGTCTATGTACAAATCGATGGTGGAAGCTAATGGGCAAATTCCAGCTTTCTTAGAAACATTTTTCGAAACTGAATACACGCTAGATTATACTATTCACAATTACAGTAAGCCTATTGTTGTATGGGGCAGTGGTATTGTTATGGGCGGTGGCATGGGGCTTCTATGCGGTGCAAGCCATCGAATAGTAACCGAAACCTCTCGTCTTGCTATGCCGGAAATTACGATAGGTTTGTACCCGGACGTAGGCGGAAGCTATTTTCTACCTCGCTTACCAGGAAAAGCAGGTCTCTTCCTAGGTTTAACTGGCGGCCAAATGAATGGCTCCGATGCTTGCTTTGTAGGGCTTGCAGACAGTTTGCTGGCGAGTACCGAAAAAGACACTTTGCTTAATACCCTCGTAGAATACACGTGGGAAAAGACCGACAGCGAAAGTTTGGCTTCTAGTGTTTCGCACATTATCAACACAATGAAAACGCCTGAAGAACTTCTCAATGGCAACGTTGAGCCGAATATGGCACTTATTAATGACTTGTGTTCGGCTGACAATGTTACCGATGTAGTTCATGCCATTCTTAACGCAGACATGAGTGAGAATAAGTGGTTACAGAGAGCGCAAAGCACTTTAGCCAAAGGTTCTCCTATCACTATGCATTTGGTGTTCGAGCAATGTAAGAAAGGTGCGAATATGACGTTGGCTGACTGTTTTAGAATGGAAGCTGATATGTCCTGTCGATGTGGAGAAAGTGGAGAGTTCCAAGAGGGTGTAAGAGCGCTTTTGATTGATAAAGACATGTCACCACAGTGGAAATACAAAACAGTAGATGAAGTGCCGCAAAGCGCAATAGCACATTTCTTCACTTCTCCATGGGCTGAAGAGCAACATCCATTGGCAAAGCTGTAGTGTAAAAGTTCTCCAAATAAGCACGAAAGCGCCCAGTATTAGTGTTAACTCGGCGTGTGAAGTTGTTACGCTTATTGCCGTAAAGGTGTCGGGTTTGATATCATTTACGGCAAATTCTCAGTAAAAAGAACCTGTCATGTGGCACTGTCCACTTTGTAAACTCCCTATCTCATTACATACAACGCCTATTCGCTGCGAAAACAACCATACCTTCGATAAAGCGAAATCTGGTTACGTTAACCTTTTGCCCGTTCAATTTAAAAAATCGAAACTTCCGGGTGACGACAAAGCAATGGTCAGAGCCAGAAGGGAATTCCATCAATTAAATGCCTATAAGCCGTTGAAAGATAAATTAGTGACGCTGGTGGAAAAGGTACTAAATGAAACGGCAACCAATGAAGAAGCATCAAAGAATGCCATAAAGGTTTATGACGCGGGTTGTGGTGAGGGGAGTTACTTGGATGCGATGGTACAAGGACTTTCAGCGAGTGGTTTAAAGGTTGAAGGAGCAGGTAGCGATATCGCCAAAATCGCAGTAGAGCTGGCAGCTAAAGCGTACAAACAAGCACAGTTCGTTGTTGCTAGCAGTTTCGATTTACCCCTAAGCAGTAACTCGCAAGACGTGATGATTCAGGTTTTCGCACCTGGGAGTAATGAAGAATATGTGAGGGCTCTTAAAAATAATGGCCTTTTAGTGACGGTCGATCCTGCGCCTGAACACCTGTTTGAGCTTAAACAGCTGGTGTACGACAATCCAAGACAGCATGAAATCGACAACCAAGAACGAGATGGGCTTACACGGGTTTACAATGAATGCTTTTCCTTTCCTATCCATTTCGAAAGCGAAGAACATGCGCTGGCACTTATCAAAATGACGCCGTTTTACTGGAAACTGCCAAACGGCAAAATCGATGAGATTGTTGAAACGTTGAAAAGCGTAACCGCAGACTTCCATATTCAGCTATGGCAAAAAACACCACAGTAATATTTAATACCAGTCCGCATAGATCATTACCCACTCAGCGAGAGTTAAAATGTTCGTAATCGCGGCGTGTTACCGCAGGTATAGTGGTTCTACATCGAGGTAACACAACAAAGTGTACGGACATTTTAAACTCGCCCTTCGGGAATGTCTGGCAAGCTTCCTAGCTTCATTCTGGGAATTTGAAAGGAAACAGCCATTCCTGCATTCCCACGCTTCGCTAGGAAACTTGCCAGCGCCTTCTGAGTGGGCAATTATCTTTGCGGATTGGTATAAAGTGGATTACCCATCGGATTCAATGGTGGGTAGACATCCACACCTCTAGCTAGATGGCCTAAAACTATAGTCTTTATTAGTTTGCGTCCTTAACACAGAGTGTTGCGAGAACCCGTTTGGGCCGGTGCTTCGTTAAGTGCTGGTTTTCTAGATTATTTATGCAAAACAATTAGATGGGTGGTTATGCGTAACTCATATTGGGTGGTTGTACATAACACCGAAGCGCTTAACGGCAGACTTTCCTTAGTCTGCCGCCAGAATTTTAATTCTGTGTTGAGAATCGTGATAGGTGTTTAATAGCCTGACTTAATAAATCGACATTTAGCGCTTCTTTACTGCGCTTGCCGGTCGCCATGTCGCTTATTTCATAGCTGCCGTTACTAAGTACGTCAGTACGCTTATTGTCATGGAACACAACAATGCGTTCACCAGAGGTGCTAACTAGCCATGGTCTTGAAGGAGAAAGTAAGCTTTGGCCAGTAGAATAAAACGTAGCAGGGGCGTTGCATCCCAATGCTCCTAAAATGGTAGGCGCTAAATCTTCCGTGCTGGCTAAGCTAGCATTCAGTTTAAGGGTACTGTACAGCGTGCCTTTGCCACTTTCGCTACCAAAGCCAGTTGCAACAATCACATCGTGTTTGCGCGCCAACGTGTTTTTCACATAGCTTTCGATATCAGCACTCTTCAAAAACGCAATATGCAAACCATCATGATTGTTGCTCAGTGGTTGCAAATATCCCGCTAATTGAGGCAACGGCAACGCTTCATCGCTGTGAATAGAGACCGGCATGCCAGACCCCAATGGAAGCGCTAATAACACCGGACGCTTTTGAGATAAAGCGTCTTGGTATATTTCGGGAACACCAAATAGCGTAGTAGTCATTAAGCCTTCTATGCTGCTGGCCGTCGAATAGTAATTGGCTACTTTGTTTAAGGTGTTGCGCTTAATGTTACTTAAGTCCACCACCTGTTCGTTATCAGTCTGGACAACCACGGTTAAGTTTCTATTAGTTTCAATAGAACAATAAACCGGCTCGGCTGGGTAAGTGATATTGTGAATATCAGGGTTGAACTGAAGTTGTTTTCTTTCTTCATAAGCCGCTAAGTCAAGCAAGCCATAACGCGACATAGTCGTTTTAGCAGTCGCAGGATAAGAAAGCGGAAACATGTTGTCCTGCTTAATGATAGGTTGATACAACTTGGCATCAGCCCACACGTGTATAGCGTGACTGGTAACAAAACAGCTGACAAAAAATGTAGTAACAGGGATGCCCACTTTATGGCGAGTGAAGCGTTCAACACGTTTCCAGATTGCATTGGCTAAGACCAGCTGGAAGCCAAGCCAAACGATAAACAGAAGAAATAAAAATGCCCACTGTTGCCAGCTTTCTATCGCCATTGTTGACTGAGCTTCACTGCGCAGTAAATCCGCGGCGTGAAAGCTAATATGGAAGCCTGTGCGATTAAATAGCAACGCATCGAAAGCCAAGAGCGCTAGCCCCACAGCTGCAATAATAGACGCGCTGACCTTTATGACTCTGGGGTTGTTAACCAAATAGCAAAGAGGGAGGATAAAAATAACAAAGCCAAAAAAAGTCATAAAACCAATATGACCGAACCAGTTGGCTAGAAGATACAAGGTGCCGACACCTGTGCCAGGCATAGGTGATGAGAAAACAAAAATCGAGGCAATAACTATGGCGATGATAATGTTCGCCAAGGCAAACCAATGCCCCCAATTTACCAGTTTAGTAACACGCTGGCGACGAGGTGATTCGGCAAGTATCATGCAATCCCTTAGCTATTTTTAACGCTTTTCTTGAGTACGTCGGCAAATTGCGTTGCCATGGCTTCGCGATTTTCAGGGGCTACCTGAGTATTTAAAATGTGCGTAATGACATTTCCTAATACCATAAGTGAAAGATCGCGGTTTGCACCGCCTTCTTCAAGGGTTAGAATAACGTTATTCATTAGCGTTTCGAATTCGTCGTTGCTATAGCGGCTCTGTTGGGGCATTGCTACGCCTCTTTTTTATGATTTCTTTGATAAAAAGAATGGTTTTACACGTAAAATGATTATAATCGTTGTTTGAGTGAGTACAATCATTCATTCTAAAATCCCGCAATTCTTTGGATATTTCTGACACTTTTTAAGCAACAGGACACCCGATACTCTATGAGTGCACTGATTCATCACTTTGTTGTACATCGTTTGATTGTAAACAAAGAAGAGAAAATTGAAGCAATTCCACGTGACAACTGCTTAGCTGTTACTCCGGAAATCGAGCTTCTTGCCCATCAAATAAACCACAGTTTCAATGCTAAACCTGGAAAAGGGGTTGGCCACTTCGTGACGGAAGTTACCCGTGAAGCAAAAGTGGAAAACGAAGAAGGCGAAGCGACTACGCAAAAAAGCACCGAGAACGTAGCAGAGTTCGCGGAAGGCCTTAAGCAATACATGGATATTCAAAAAGCGGCGGGTGATAACGTTGAAGATGCATTCCATGCGTTTTCGGTATCAGCGACCAATCGCTTAGTTCGCACTTTGGCAGAAACGGGTACGGTTGAGACCGGTTTTCTTATTTTCTGCCAGTATGAGTATTTAGCCACACAGTATTTGATGATTGCATTGTTAAATACCCGCTCGCACGTTGAAGTGACAAACTCTTTAGACCTTTCTGCGCGTGAACACTTAGATTTAGCAAAAATGCAGCTCGCTGTGCGGTTCGATTTAACTCAGTGGGATATTCAGCCAGAACAGCAGCGTTACGTTAGTTTTATTAAAGGTAGAATGGGACGTAAGGTATCAGACTTCTTTATGCAGTTTGTAGGCTGCGAAGAGCTGGTTGATGTTAAACAGCAAAATAAACAACTGATTTCTACGGTGGATGCCTACCTTGCCAGTGAGTCACTAGACCCGCAAGAGCAGCACCAGCATAGAGAAGAAGTTAAATCGTACTTTAAAGAAAAGATTGATGCGGGCGAGAGTTTATCGGTAGATGAACTGGCTAACCGACTTCCACAAAATGAAGAAACTAGCAGTAACTTTTCTGCGTTTACACAGTCTATGGAAGTACCGCTTGAAAAAGAAATTCAGCCAGACCCTGCAGCGCTGAAACAACTTGCTAAATTTACCGGTCAGGGCGGTGGTATATCGCTTAGCTTCGAACGCAAACTAATGGGCGATCGGGTATTTTACGACCCAGCTACGGATACGCTAACAATCCGTGGAATTCCACCTAATTTAAAAGATCAGCTTAATCGCCAATCTTCAATGGACTAGTCGCTGCGAAGCAAAGATAAAAAACGTATACTAGTTAGTAGAATATAAACTCGATTCAAGGGTGTTATGCAATTATTTGTAAATGATTTGACAGTGATGGACTTCTCTTACCTTTGCCCAAAACGCGGCATGGTAGGGGAAAGCTGGATTGTCGATGTGATTTTGGACGGTGAGCTCAACGAAGAGAGCATGGTTCAAGACTTTGGTCACGTGAAAAAGAACTTAAAGCGACTAATCGACGAATATGTTGATCACAAGTTGCTTGTACCTGCTGAATACAGAGGTTCAGAGGTTATTCACGACGACGATTCTGAACAGGTAGAAGCGCGCTTTACCTGCATTGATGGGCGTAGCATCATGCTACATTGCCCCGCTGAAGCTTATGCATTTGTTTATTCTGATGAGATAAACATGGAATCTGTTGGCGTTTACTTAAAAGAAGTATTGGCGACTCATCTTCCAGAAAACGTTGAAAACATTACGCTGCATTTACGTGAAGAAGTCATTAATTCTCCGTATTATCACTATACCCACGGGCTTAAAAAGCACGACGGTAATTGTCAGCGCATAGCGCACGGTCACCGTTCGCGAATCGATATTATGCTTGACGGCAAAGTGTGTGTTGAAAGTCAGCAGTACTGGGCTGACCGTTGGGCCGACATCTATATAGCCACCCGTGAAGACGAAATAGCGTACAGCGACAGAAAGCTTAAAGGTCAAGTTTCAAATGAAGCGGATTACTACTGTTTTGCTTACGAGTCGTCACAGGGCTATTTTGAACTATTAATTCCTAAGTCAGATTGTGAAGTCATCGAAACCGACTCAACAGTTGAGTGTTTGGCGCAGTATCTGCTTGAAGAGCAGAAGAAACGCACGCCTGACGGCGTTTGCCAAGTTATCGCTTATGAGGGCGTAGGTAAAGGCGCCACAGTAAAGGGTTAACATTTGACCACAGCTCGTTATAGGGAAAGGAAACAACTATGGCATTCACGCTTTCAAGAAACGCATTGCATAGCGCACTATCTCGTGTAATGAGTTGTGTAGTGGCAATTAGCACAGTTGCCTCTATGCCATTTGCTTACGCAGATGTAGAGTTAAACGGCCAAAACGAAGCGTTATCTAGTCAAGAGCAAGTAAACGTTGTGTTGAACGGTAAGTTTACGCAAGGCGCCTTACTGCGCGGGCAAGCTCCCGCTGGGTCCAAAGTAACGCTTAATGGCGAAAGTGTTCAAACCAACAAAGACGGAAAATTTGTTGTTGGCTTTGAACGGGAAGCGCCACTGCAGCAAACGTTGGTTGTAAAATTAGACAACGGCCAAAAGTGGCAGCGAGACATTACCCTTGAAAAACGCGAATACAACATTCAGCGTATTGACGGGCTAGAGCAAAAAATGGTTTCTCCGCCAGCAGAAGTGACGGCGCGTATTAAGCAAGACAATATCAACGTAGCTAACGCGCGAAGCGGTAATACTGATTTAGATGCATTATTCACCCGGTTTGAGTGGCCTGCGAAAGGCGTTATTTCCGGTGTTTACGGTAGTCAGCGCATTCTAAATGGTGTGCCGAAATGGCCGCATTATGGTTTGGACATCGCCAATGAAACGGGCACGCCTGTGTATGCCCCAGTTGATGGTGTGGTAACAATGGCTGATGATCTCTATTATTCGGGTAACACCTTGATTCTCGACCACGGCATGCGCGTGTTTTCAACGTTTCTTCATATGGACACTATAACGGTAGAAGTGGGTGAAACCGTTAAGCAAGGCGAGCAGATTGGAACGATAGGTTCAACAGGGCGCTCTACAGGCCCGCATCTGGATTGGCGTATTAATTTGGGCAACACTCGTTTAGACCCACAGACTATCATTTCGGGGTCTCCCGAAGAGTAATGATTAATTTGATTTAGTTTTAACAGGCATAAAGAAAAAGGCGCTTTCAGGTAAACTCTTAAAGCGCCTTTTTAGTTTTTACGCTACAGGGCGGAGTTATTTCCCCAGCCACTGATTAAGCTTTTCTTCATCAGTGATTTCAAAGTAAGCCATTTCTTTTCTTGCCTGAGTTACCTCAAGAGGCAGGGTTAGAAGCCGCCCGTCTCGAATAAGCGTTAACTCCACCTGCGACGTTTGGGCATTATCTAATAGGCGCTGCAGCTTCTGGGCATTGACGATATGACCGTCTAGCCCAATGATGACATCGTTTAAAAGAACACCTGCCTTCATTGCGGCAAGACCCTCAAATACCTGCATTACCGTAAGTCCGAAGGTAGCTGGCTTTAACGTGGCGCCAAGCTGATTTTTAATAGCAGGCAGCGAGGAGGCACCGCCTTTATCTTCACCTGACACGCGAGCACGAACCGCATAGTTAACGCCCATTTCAGATACTAACGAAGCCAATTCTACATCGTCTGTGCCATACACCACGCGATTTAAGTATTCTGAAACATCAATGCCAAAATGCATTGTACATAGATTTTGGATCACGTCATCAGGCGTACCTTTTTCATCCACACCATAGTGTTTCCACAATAACTGCATCAAGGTATCTAAATTCACTTGTTCGTTTGACTGTTTACGAAGGAGTAAATCTAACCCAAGGGCGATAATGCCACCCTTTGTGTAATAACTGACAATATTGTTAGTAGCGCTTGCGTCTTGCTTATAAAACTTTGTCCATGCGTCGAAGCTACTTTCTGCTGCACTTTGTTTAAAGCGACCTGCGTTTTGCAAAAGTCGACTGACATTTTGCGCAACAATATCGAGGTATTTCTGTGGTTCAATAACGCCGGCTCTAGCAAGGGTGACGTCATCATAGAAACTGGTAAAGCCTTCATAAATCCACAGCTGATTCGTGTATGTTTCTTGAGATAAGTCTGGTTTCACCATTACGCTAGGTTTAATGCGCTTAACATGCCATGTGTGGAAAAACTCATGGCTGCACAGACTTAAGAATGTGATGTAGCTGTCGGTTTTTTTCACACTTTCACCAACTTGAGGAAGGTCGAAGCGAGGGTAAAGAAGGGCAGTAGAATACTTATGCTCTAAACCGCCGAACCCATTGTCGGCAAGAAGCGTCATAAACAGGTAGTTATTAATAGGTTGTGGAGCACCAAACAAATCTAGGTGGTGCTTGCAAATTGGCGTTAAGTCATTTGCTATGCGCTCATAATCAATATTGTTGTTACCTGAGAAAAGTAACGTAAACGTAATGCCGTCAACCTCAAAGCTGTGAGTGTCTGCAATGCCCACATAAATGGGATGATCAATGAGCTCATCGTAATTTTTTTCAACGAAGTGCCACCGAGACGGGCTTGTGCGTTCACAACGAGAAGGCATTGACGTATAAGCCTTCCAATTCGAGGTTGCAGAATCGCTGTCGTTAAGCTCAATGTCCACCTCACACGGCACATTCTCGAAGCCGGAAACGTTTAAAAACGCACTGGTTCCATTTATAAACGCATATTGGTCGTTCACAAAAGCAGAGCGAATAGATAAGTCGTTGGCATAAACCGAGTAAACGACCGTACATGGTTTTCCATCTGTGTCTACACGCCAAGTTTGTTTATCGAGCTTAGTTACCGAAAGGCTATAAACGCTTCTATCGCCAACATTTTCAGTACTATGACCTTCAGAAGTGTTTGCAGTTAGCTCGATAATGCTTTTTGCAAAATCGCGCACCATGTAGCTTCCCGGGATCCAGCTTGGAAGGCTAAGCTCAATTGATGAGCCAGAATGCTCAGGTATTTGCAGCGCGACAGTAAATTGATGGGCACGCCAATTGGAAATAGTTAACGTATAGCGAAGAGCAGAGGTCATAAACGTCCGAAAAGATAAGCAAAACTATCCCTCAACTATATCAACCTATTGAGTTAATCCCAATAGATTGCCTGCTACTAAGGGGCAATATTTACGTTTATTGAACATGGTTTTCAATCGTAGTATTGATAAGTTTTTGTTTGATGCGTACATTGAGTTAAATGACATTAAATCCAGCAATAACAAATACAAATGGCTGAAAAAATACAAAGCAATTTACTAAGCGAAGATAATTTGGAATCGTTGCGTACGCTGGTACCCGGCGATACAGTAGATTTACAAATTGCTATGCCTGCAGCGCCAAAGCGTGTGAAGACTGATTACATAGGCATGCTTATTGATGAATGTTTGCTTTTTCATATTCCAACATCGGCGAAGTGGATTACCGTTAGGGATGCACTGACTGTTGGCAACGATATCGTGGTGCGTTCTGTGCTTGAGGGTGACACTGGCCAGGTTATTGCGTTTAAAGTGAAAGTACTCAAATTGCTTTCCAAGCCATCAGGCTTACTTATTACAACCTTTCCGAAACGTATTGAAAGTATAGGGCTTCGCGCTGTAAAGCGTGCTCAACTTGGCGTTTCAGTAACGTTAGAAGCTGACGTTTATCCCAGTGACGAAAACGTAACGGGGATCATCATAGATTTAAGTGAAAAAGGGTGCAAAGTAGCGTTACAGGTCAAGCCAAATTGGCCGGTAATGCTCGATGAAGCTGAGGTTAAGCTAAACTATTCGTTGGACGGTAAAGAAGTAGCGCTTACTGCAAAAGTTAAAAATCATAAGCTTGAGAGTGATGTGGTTTATTATGGGCTCGCCTTTACCTGTGAAGAAAAATTGATAAAAACGCTGTTGTCCCGACACACATTGTTAACGTAGGAAAACAATAGTTGGGTGCTCTTTAGATAATAATCAAAAAAACAGGCTAAGGGGATCTACATGAGAAGTATTGAGCGACTTTTAATGCAGTACGGTGAAAGCCACCAAAACAAGACCAACGTTATCATCCATGCTATTGCCGTACCCAGCATCTATTTCGTAACGATAGGTTTGCTGTGGAGTTTGCCGGTACCTGAAATGATAGCGCAATTCGATATAACGTGGGCGCATATCATAGCGGTTCCCGTATTGTATTATTATTTTATGTTGTCTGGTCCGATTGGGGCTGCAATGACCCTCTTAACTATACTGTGTTTCGGTGCAGTTAATACCCTAGACCACTTCAGTATCTCAGTATGGTTATTTTCTCTTGTACTGTTTGTCGTTATGTGGATTTTGCAGTTTATTGGCCATCATATCGAGGGCAAAAAGCCTTCGTTTTTTGACGATTTGCGCTTTTTGCTGGTTGGCCCAGCCTGGTGGTGGGTGCACTGGCTGAAAAGAATGAATATCAGTTACTGAGCTTAATCAGCGAATTGATATAGCCAAAACATGTCTAATTTCAAGATTTTGCCCTGCGACAAGAAGCATAAGGGGCACGACCAAGGCGCTTGGGTCGTGGCAAGGCTTGCGTATAATCTTCTTATAAGTTTTTAAATTGGTAATATTGTGAGTCGCTTTCAGCGTGTAATAGAAAGTAATGAACGTTTATTTTGGACGTTGCACAGTGCAGGCTGGGCAGGGTTCGCAATAATTTATTACATCGGATCTTTTCTCCATGATGTTCGACCCATTTGGGTTTTCATCATCATGCTTAATGCCTATGCGGGATGGTTGCTAACCATTCCGCTTCGCTACATCTATCGATGGGCAAGAAAGCAATCACCGCTCAACATGATCATCATAGTGATTGTGTCGTGCTACTTAATTGCTTTGCTATGGGCAGTGGTAAAAAACATTAACTACTGGGAAATCTACAAGCACGGATATCGCCCAGACGAATGGTATATGTATTTTACCAACACTATTAACTCGCTAATAATGGTGGGTTGTTGGAGTGGTGTGTACTTTGGCATCAAGAACTTCCAAATGCTTCAAAAAGAGAAGCAGAACGCGTTAAAGGCGAGTACCATGGCGCACCAAGCTCACATAAAGATGTTGCGCTATCAACTCAACCCGCATTTTCTCTTTAATACGCTTAACGCTATCTCAACCCTTATTCTTTTAAAAGAGAACGACACAGCAGAAGCGATGGTGTCGCGTTTGAGTGACTTTCTACGTTATTCATTAGACAACGACCCGATAAAGCGAGTACCGCTAGGTCAGGAAATAAAGGCATTACGACTCTATCTAGAGATAGAGAAGGTACGTTTTGACGATCGTCTAGAAGTGCTATGGGACATCGATGAAGGGTGTGAAAGTGCACTTGTGCCGAGCATGATCTTGCAGCCCATTATTGAAAACTCAATAAAGCACGCCATATCTAAGATGGAAAATGGTGGACGTATAGCGATTACGGCACGTACATTTGGCAATGATTTGTTAATGGATGTTGCCGATAACGGACCTGGTGCAGATATCAAAGACGGAACACTTAGTCGAGAAAACGGCGTAGGCCTAGCCAATATAAAAGAGCGTTTGCAATCCCTCTATCATCGTAATTTTGCATTCTCTATAGAACACAATCAGCCTTCAGGCGTGCGAGTTAGAATACGCATTCCCTATGAAGTTAAGGACGTATAACATGACAAAGCAAGTGATTAAAACCATTGTAGTGGACGACGAACCTTTAGCACGCAAGGGCCTTCGTGCCAGGTTAGAGCGTCATGATGATGTGCAGGTGCTTGCAGAGTGTCAGAACGGCCTAGAGGCTGTAAGTAGCATTTCTCAACATCGTCCAGATTTGGTGTTTTTAGATATTCAAATGCCTGGCTTAAACGGCTTTCAGGTTATTCACAAGTTGCGCGAACTGAAACAGCCCATTCCCATGATCGTTTTCGTAACTGCTTATGACAGCTACGCAATAAAAGCATTTGACGTGCATGCTTTAGATTATCTGTTAAAGCCAGCAGACGACGAGCGCTTAGGTGCGGCGTTAAACAAAGTACGTGAATATTACTCAACTCAGCATCAAGATGAGCAGTCACAAAAATTGGTAAGCCTTGTTGCTGAACTTACTGGCGATGATTGCGAAGAGATTTTACGCAAGTTAGCTAATGGTGAGCCGGTTGAAACCAATCCATACCCAGATGTATTGGCTATTAAAGATGGCTCAGAAGTAACGCGCGTAAACGTTCAAGACATTCAATGGATTGATGCTGCAGGTGATTATATGTGCGTTCACGCACTGGATGGCATGCATATAATGCGCAAAACCATGAAAGAACTTGAGCAGGAACTAAACCCACAGTTCTTTGTTCGAGTGCACCGTTCAGCTATTGCTAATATCCGTTTTGTTAAAAAGTTAGTGAGCCATATTAGTGGCGAGTATCATTTAATACTTCAAAATGATACAGAACTTAAAGTGAGTCGCAGTCATCGTGATAAAGTGAAAGCGGCAATGAAGATGTAAAGAAACTTGAGCCTTAAGTACTAAAAGGCGGTGTTTTATTATAAAACACCGCCTTTTTTGTTTTTACAATCTACAAATGTTTCAGGTTAAACAGCGTCTGAACCATCTTACTTAGTCGCAGCTGTATCTTTCGTTCATTAGGGTACGCATAGCGTCAACCCGAGCTTGATTGAGGGGCTTTGTTTCTTCCCAAGTTTTGGGTAGGGGTACGGTAATAGGGCGCTGATTAACTTCACCAACCATTATGTTGGTGACGTCGCTTCCTACTAAGCTTATGGCGAATTCGCCAAGAGTAGTGGCGAGTAGTCGGTCCTGTGCTACCGGCGAGCCGCCACGTTGGACATGCCCCAAGGTTACTGGCCTAACGTCGTTGATATTGTGATACTGCAAAGCTTCGGTTAATCCTGTTAAGCCATTAGGCCAAACGTTTTCAGCAACTACAACAATAAAACTGACGGGCCCTTTCAAGGCACGCTGCGCTTTGATCTGGTTTACGATCTTTTTGATTTCAGTTTCAGCGGATTCAAAAAACTCAGGAACAACCACATAGTCAGCCGCCGCGGAAAGGGCACCATTTAATGCTAAAAAGCCAGCATTGCGACCCATTACTTCTACAAGGAAAATACGTTCGAAGGCATCAGCTGTATCACGAACTTTATCGATAGAACTCATGGCGGTATCTATTGCGGTAAAGTAGCCTATAGTGGCATCAGTACCCGCTATATCGTTATCAATTGTTCCCGGAATACCAAGAATCTGGCCATCCCATAGTTCGCTCAACTTTGCTGCGCCGCGAAAAGATCCGTCACCACCGATTACAATAAGTGTGTCGATCTCGGCCTGTCTCAAGTTATCAGCCGCTTTGATAAGCCCTTCACGATTTTTAAATTCTTTACACCTTGCGCTGTGTAGTATGGTGCCGCCTTGCTGGATAAGATTGTGCGTTGAATCAAGAGATAGAGGAATAAACTCTTGCTGTAGTAATCCGTTGTAGCCGTGCTTGTAGCCAAGCAAGGTGAAGTTAGCTTTCTGACACGCAATAATTGCGGCACGTATACATGCATTCATACCTGGGGCGTCGCCACCAGAGGTTAAAATTGCGACACGTTTTGACACATTAAAGTCCTTCTTTTTACAGGCAATGCCATTAAAGTAGAGTAAAGGCTGTGCAACGTAAAGTTCTCTATTGCGGATATTTATTGCGTAATATCAAAGTAAAATTCAATTTTTCAGTACACAGCAATAAGCGTTTTTGCTTGTCACGCCGTAACTAACGTAAAAAAGGAAATACTATGCGTTCATTGTTGGTTGTTGTCTTTATTATTTTTCTTACTTCATGCAGTTCTAAGCTGGCTTATAACAACCTGGATTGGTGGGTGTATTGGTACATGGACGATTACATCGAGCTTAAAGATGAGCAAGAGGAGAAGTTTGATGCGCATTTACAAAATTGGTTGAGCTGGCACAAGAAGAGTGAACTTACTCGTTATAAAGCGCAATTAGAGGATATAAAAAAGCAGATTCAGAATGACACCCTTAATTCGAGTATTGTATATAACAACCTTGAGCTAGCTAGATCGCATTGGGAGCGCGTACGAGACGAGGTCAGTCCTGAACTAGCGGCTATAGCTAAAACACTCGATGATGAACAAGTTGTCACCCTATTTGCGGCATTAGAAAAAGACAATAAAGAAGAAGAGGAAGAGCGACAAGAGGCGCTGGAAAAGTCTGAAGCAGAGAGACTTAAAGATAGAATTGAGCGAATACAAGAAACAATAAGTGAGCGTATTGGAGATCTAAGTAAAGAGCAAAAACAAATTGTTAGCACCTACGCACAACAATTTATTTTTACAGGTGACGCTTGGATAACGTATCGCAGAAACATTCAAACTGCGGCAAGAAAGCTATTCGTTTCGCGCAAGCAAAACGAAAGGTTTGAGCAAGAATTGGTGTCGCTAATGCAAAATCCGGATAATTATAAAAGCGATGTGTACAAGCAAAGTAGTGCTCATAATATGACTGTGACAGCAACGCTACTGGCCGAGATATTTTCAACTCTTTCAGGGAAACAGCGTCAAACACTGATTGAAAACGTGGATGAGCTAATCGAAACGGTTGATAATTTTATGGATTAATTAGTAATACTTTGGCTCAGTACACATTCAGCTCGGTCGATACAGTACTGGTCTTCTCGTAATACAAGAAGAAAGATCCGACTTATGGTGGTAGCACTCAGTACTAAATAAGGTATTAGGTTATAATTCTTTCCAATCGATTTTAAGAACCTTACCTTCTTCGTTAGCAACGAAAAGGGGAAGTTCGGTCAATTTAGTGTTTTTTTGTTTTAATGTTTTAAGGTTCTCGTAGGAATACTGCCTCTGTATATGCCACTCTACCTTATTCCTTGATTTGTATTCTAAATCAATATTCCACCTACCCAGATAAGAAACCGCGCTTGGTTGAAGCGAGAAAAAGCAGCCATCGCATTCAGGTTTTTTAAAACGTC
The DNA here is from genome assembly GCF_022348345.1 of Alteromonas sp. CNT1-28. Taxonomy (NCBI): domain Bacteria; kingdom Pseudomonadati; phylum Pseudomonadota; class Gammaproteobacteria; order Alteromonadales; family Alteromonadaceae; genus Alteromonas; species Alteromonas sp. CNT1-28. The sequence goes on from NZ_JAKREZ010000021.1 coordinate 58,505, forward strand.
TTACCCCAATGTTCGAAAAAGCTGGAGTTATCGATTTTAGATAGTATTTGCCAGTTTTAACTTTGACGAGTTTTGGGAGGTGTTTCTCGTTAGCTTGACTACCCTCGAATTGCTGTGTGCTAGGTACTTTTAATCCGCGAATAACAAATATTTCACCACTGTTTAGCTCTTCAAATGTCATTCTGTGAATACCAGCATCGGCTAGTACAAAAGACTCGTTCTGACTTAGCGCCTGTTCATTGGCGCTAACCTCGTCGATTAAAATTGCCACCAGTAAAAAAACTAACAATCTCATAGCTCACCAGTTTTCTAATTCAAAAGCCAATATATTTAGAGAGTTCATCTCTAAGGTTGGTGTATTTTTCTTTGTAAGGCGCCTTAAGTGACATATCGTCAATCAATTTAAACAGCCGCTTACACTCATTAATGAGTTTCATTTCGGCTTTATCTTCTTTGATTGCAATTTGTAGAAGACATTGCAATAGATTAAGCGCAACCCCTGTATTTACAGGAGCAAAGCCTTGAGCAAGGGCAAACGAAGCCTTAGCACGTTCGTAATCTTGCTGCTGATAGTGTTGAATGCCTTCTCGGTTGAACTGTTGATAACTGGCTAAGTTTTTCTGAGCATTGAGGGCTTGCGCATCCAGCATGTTTAGACTGTTTTGGTCGAGCTCATCCTGTCTTGAAGTTAAAAGTGCATTCAATTGTAGCGCATCATCAAACTCACCCAGTTTATACATAACGTTAATACTGTCAGGAATAAACGCGGTAGGAACTTCCGTGTACTTATCGTCAAGCAGTGTTTGTGACGTTGTTAAGTGGCGTTTGGCATCAATCAGTTTGCCGTCTATAGCGCTAATTCTAGCGTTGACGATTGTACCAAATATATCTACGTCAAAATCTCTGTCCATTTTTTGAAGATGTTCATCAAACTTTCCTCGTTGCAGAGTTAGTAATGCTTCTTGCTGATACTTATTGCGCTGGCGCTTGTCGTCTGCAAACTCTGCGACATCTAAAAGGCTTCGGATAATACCGCACCAGTGTAAACTTGTTTTGTGAACGGTTCGTTTTGATAAATCCCAGATCGCTTGGCTTGAACTCGCTGCCAGCACTAAATCGTCATTTTGCCGACCTATTTCACAGGCTTTGAAATGCCTGGGTAGGGAGTAGGGCGACAATTTTATTGCCTCTTTTATTGCATCTAGTGCTTTGTCGCCAGCTGTGGTGGCTTGGTGTGCTTGCGCAAGAATATCGTGAGCGTCTGCATTGAACCGGTTACGCTTTAGCGTTCTCTTGGCAATTGAAATCGCTTTCTCATATTCCTTTAAAAGCAAGTAAGTTTTTCCAATAGCTATTTGTGCCCACAGCACGGGTTTTCCGTCAATGTAGTCACGTAACACATCTAGCGCTTTATCGGGTTGCTTTATACGCCAGTATAGCTCGACTAATAGCTGTTCACAGTGACCTTTATAGTGGGAAGGGGCGTCAAGTAACGCTTCGATATGGTCGATCGCACTGTTTATTTCACCCTGTTCAACGAGACTAAACGCTTGCTGGAGAAACTGTCTTTTTTGCCACGCACGAACAATACGAGACTTCAGCTGAACTTGAGAAAAGGGCTTAATTAAAAAATCATCGGGTCTACGTTCAATACTACCCAACACTATCGGTCGAGCGCTATCTGCGCTTATCAGAATGAACACCGATGTGGGACTGATAAGCCTTCGAGTGCGCAACTCTTCAATGAGCTCATAGCCATTTTTGTTGTCAGCTCCCAAGTGTAGATCACAAATGACAATATCAAACTTATGTTTTTTACATAGTGATACCGCTTGTTCAGCAGATGACTTCGTAACTACATCAGATGCGCCCATCGAATGCATCAGCCCCTTTAATAAAAGAAGGAAAGGGCGTTGGTCTTCAACAATCAGTACTTGTTTGTTGCTAAATTGCATTTCAAATCCATGAATGAGCGCGCGATTACTTTATAGGAGTATATCTAATTTTAAATAATAAGCTTAAGAAAAACATTATCTTGCCGAAAACATAAGTATACATATGAAGTTGTAAATAAGAATGTCGCAAGAAACTGTCGAAGCTCGTGAGCAAATACCTATTGACCCCAGTATATACTGGGAGCGCAGTGGTGTGCTTGCTAAAGCATCTGCGCAGGGAGCGTTGTTCTCTTTATATCTTGCTATGCAGCAACATAGTGTTGCCGAGCCATTTGAAATTGAAGCGGTAGCGTCAGAATCTGATGATAAAAGCAGCATCGAATCCAAGCTTGCATCGTTAAATTATTATAGAAGGCCATCGCTAGCTGCTAATGAAAGCGAATGGGGCAGAATGCGCGTTTTGTCTGAGTTAGTATCTCAAGACTATGCGGCAGCAAGGTTATATTTAAGTATGAATCCCTCTCCACTTTCACAAACTGATGATGCTAAACGTCTACCCGACGATGTAGTAGATAATTGTAGTTTGGCAACACAAAAGCGGTTAAAAAAGGAATACACTAACACCGTGAAGGAAGATAATACGCTGCTATACGATATCCTTTCATCACAAGATAAAGAATTCCATTCACAACAAGGAAATTCGTCACACTTCACATCTTTTGAGAATATTGCGTAGCAGTTATTTCCATTCGTTGTTGCGTGCTAAGTTTGCGTTGACGTGCGAGCGCTTATTCGTATCCGCCCTAGTTTTTATCATTCCTTTTTGTTATATTGCGCGCCGCATTTTTGCACTGGTCTTACGCTCCAATCAGCAAAGGTTAAAATATGTCTAAATATATTGTATGCGCAATGTATAAATTTGTTGCGCTTGAAAACTTCAAAGAAATCCGCCAACCGCTTCTAGAAACAATGGAAGCTAATGGCATTAAAGGTACGCTTCTTCTTGCCCACGAGGGGATAAACGGTACGGTTTCTGGTACCCGCGAAGGTATCGACGCATTACTTGCTTATTTAAACAGCGACGAGCGTATTAATCCTATTTCTTACAAAGAATCTCTTCACGATGAACAGCCGTTCTATCGCACCAAGGTAAAACTGAAAAAAGAAATTGTGACCATGGGCGTTGAGGGTATTGACCCTCGCAAAACCGTTGGTACTTACGTAAAACCTAAAGACTGGAACGCACTTATTAGCGACCCAGATGTTACGGTTATTGACACGCGAAATGGTTATGAAATTGAAATAGGTACGTTCAAACACGCTATCGACCCTAAAACCGAAACGTTTCGTGAGTTTCCTGAATACGTAGCGAAAGAGCTCGACCCGTCAAAAAATAAAAAAGTGGCTATGTTCTGCACCGGTGGTATTCGCTGTGAAAAATCGACGGCTTACTTGAAAGAGCAGGGGTTTGACGAGGTTTATCACTTAGAAGGTGGTATTCTACAGTACCTTGAAGATGTGCCGAAAGAAGAGTCATTGTGGGAAGGCGATTGCTTTGTATTTGATAATCGCGTTGCAGTTAACCACGACTTAGAGAAAAGCCATTATGAGCAGTGCTACGCGTGCAGACTTCCAATTACTGAAGAAGACAAGCAGAGTGATAAGTATGAGCCGGGTGTAAGCTGCCCACACTGCTTTGGTACCCATACCGACGATCAAATTGCTCGCTTTAGAGAACGTGAAAAACAGGTTCAGCTGGCAAAAGAGCGTCAACAAGAGCACGTAGGAACGGAAGCGCGTTTGACCATGGAACAAAAGCGTCAGGAAAAAGCAGAAGCTCAACGTTTACGTGCACTTAAAGCAAAAGAAAATCAGGCGTAGACAGCTTGAAAGAAGGGCGTTACACTCGTGCTTATTGCAGTTGAAATAAGGAATGCGAGTGAGCACTCAACTTTCAGAATCTAAAATTGAAGAAATTAGAAAGGACTTCAGCTTTTTCGATCGTGATGGCAACGGCCAAATCGATTTGCCGGAGTTCATCGAGCTTCTAACCGTTATTTCACCAAAAACGAAAGCTAGCCACGTACAAGAAGGCTTTAAGCTTATCGATAGTAACGACGACGGTTACATCGACTTTGAAGAGTTTTTGGAGTGGTGGCAAGAAGGATGGTGGGAATACTAAGTTTAAACTTAGTAACACTTATCGTCGACTGAGGCTTTTCGACACGCTAGGCTAAGCGTGAAAACGAGGGCTAGGCCACGTAAAAGAACCAAGTGAAAACGAGTGCTTTTAAGCACTCGTTTTTTTATGTGTTGAGTTTGGTGTTTCGTGTTGGGAGTGAGATATAGCTTCCTTTGAATAGCCTTCAATGTCGGCTTCGAGCGTGAAGCGGACGTTGGACATAACTTTTGCGCAAGTCCGCTTCAGACAAGGAGCGGATATTCGTCGTAACTCCTAAATGCATTGCCGAACGCATTATCATGCGGTTAATATTGTCTATCTAGTGATTAAGTGCTTCCAAGGCGTGCTTAGGATCAGCATCTAAGATCTTAAGCAAAGCACGAGCAGGACCTGTTGGATGGCGTCGGCCTTGTTCCCAATTCTCTAGCGTGCGTTTGCTCACCCCCAAAACGTCAGCAAAACGGGTTTGTGTTAACCCCGTTTTTGCACGAATGGCTTTTACTTGAGGCTCAGCAAATTCAGTTGTACGGGAAGGCTTTGCCTTATCTTTGATGATATCGTCTGCCTGAGACACACTCTCTATCAATTGTTCAAACATGTCACCATTCATTCTGACCACCTCTCTACGATCTTCTTCAGCGCTTTAAGCTGCGTATCTGTCAAATTATCCTGCACATTTTTTGGGTATGCCAACAGCATATAAAGCTGGTCGTTGTCGGTCATCCAATAATAGATAACCCTAGCTCCACCACTTTTACCCCTTCCTTCCAGCGCCCAGCGTACCTTTCTAAGGCCACCACTATTTTTAATTAATGAGCCTCTATCTGGCCTGCTAACAAGTGCTTCCTGCAAGTCTTTGTATTCATCATCATTCATCAGCTCTTTTATGAGCTTGGTGAATATGGGTGTTTCAATAATTACCATTCGTTAACTATAACACTAACACCAGCATACGCCAATGGCGTATGCTAATATTTAAAACTCAGCTGACCTTTCCCCAAAAATAACAAATCACATTTCGTAGAAGTATGGATAATATCCTTAACTTTCTAGACATCATTGTAAGCATCTAATGTATCAATCAAGATTGGTGAAATCTTTTTGGCTAGCAGCAGAACTTGAATATCGTTCAGTTTCTTTATTATTTCTTCCCGCCTAAGAGTATTCAAATAAATTCTGAAATAGACAAGGAGCGGAAGTTAAGAAACCTTACGAATCAATGTGGGCCGTAGCTTCTAAATGGACGAATCTAACCTCGTCCTCACTTCAGTTGTTTGCTAATAATTAAAAAGTTACCGGATGTAAGCTTTACGAACTTTTACATAAAAAACAACTCATAAGCCTAGCGTGAATTAGGAACGGGAACATAAGCTAAATGGCACTAAAAATAGCGTTACTCTTTTGTTTGCTCTCACCTGTGATAAAGGCAAAAGAAATACTCACATACGATATTAAATCTAATGACAATAACCTTCTTTTGAAGAGTGTAACCATTGACACCTCACATTTAGGTCATTTTGTCCTAAACCCTTCAAGGGCTATACCTTCTACCAATACTTCAGAAGTAAAATGTCATTTATCAAATCAGGTAAGTAAGATTGAGTTTGAAAAAGAAACAAAGTGTGACAGCGTTTCGTGGGACATTAGCTTCAAGCCCTTAGATATAAATGGAATAGATATTTCCTCTCAACAAAACGTCTATAGTTCAAGCGGTCATTGGATCTTATTTGAATGGGGTGATATCCATAGAATTAAAGGAATAGTGGAATCACAAGTGTGTATCAATGGAAAAAGCTGTTCTCCGATCCCAACCATGAACCAAGCCCCTTTGATAAAAGCTTGGGGGGGGAAGCCGATACTAATATCAAATCACCTATTTGAAGCCAATATATACGCTGATGATATTTTGCTAGGTAGCAAAAAGAATGCAATTAACGAAAAATTGTCAAAGCTCATAACCTATCTAAGACCCATATTTAATACTCAAAATGGTCCTGTAAATTGGGATCTTATTTTCGTTAATATCGATGAAAAATATAGAACTGTTGGAGGTGCTGCTGGGTATAACTCTTGGGTTGTCAATTACGTAACCAATAATGGCAAACTCAATGAACAGAGATTTGAACATACTGCACACTTAGTTGCTCACGAAACAATTCATACGTTAACTGATATTCCTTTAAGTTTTTGGATTTCTGAAAGCCTTACCGAATATTACACCCATAAGGCCTTCAGACTCATAGAGCCGACGTATGAATCGGCTATTGAAGAATTAATTCGAAAGCAAGATGCTCAAGGCGATTTATCGAAAAAAATAGGAGAGGTGGAGCCAAGTAACGAAAACCTTCTATTTTTCTACACTAAAGGCGCAGCATTTTGGCAGGCCATAGATGAGCAGCTAGCAAAGAACAACTCATCACTTGATGATTTGGTAGACACACTAGCTAACTATGAGAGCGATGAGCTTCTTCCTGAATCTTTCATCAAAAAGCTAGTTGGAATTATTGGGTCATTCGAAGCTCAAAAAATAATTAGAGAATACGTTCAAGAAAACTCTACACACAATCTGGATGGTTAGCCTATTAATAACGAATTTAATCGCTCAAGTCTCAATATTTGAGCTTTACTCGTAGTGAGATAGTACGAATTGAAGCAAATCGACTACTCTAAGAGCGATGTAAATTTTTGAGTTTGGCTCGGTGTACTGCTAGTTTTCGCACTATTAGAGACGGTTACGAGTTCAGAGGTGAAGTAGTAAGCCTGACAGTGTGTACTAAAATCTTGACGATGAAATGAACTAACGGCTCTACGTACACTTCAGCCACACAGAATGATTGGTTTCAAAAGAAGGAGCGGACACGCATCGCCAAATTATGTTGATTAGTACGTGGGCTAAGCCCGAACGAAGTCGGTCAGGCCACGTGCATGAGTCCCAGCGAATATAGTGAGTTAATTGAGTTGTAAAACGAATAGCCAATTAATTCATAGATAGAAGGCTACGAGGCTTAAGCTCTAAATTACTTTCCAACCTTTCTATTTTTGAAAGAAGGCCTTGATTAGCTTTGCTTGCTTGGTCAATTTGACTCTGAAGCTTATCTACTTTGAACTGAAGAGTATTATTGGCTCGATTTTGTTGATATAGGATGAACGACTGCAAGCTAATTACAGTAGTGAAAGCAATTATTGATAAAGCTATCTTTGTACGACTTTTCATGGAACTTCCTTATTTCAAAAGAGTTTTACGACTACTAGTGATTTTCTAGTTTGTCACTTATCAGTATAACAATTTAACAATGCGCAATTTGCGCGTTTTTTACCAAGCTACCACTCGTTACAGTTTATACTGCCATTGTTATCGAGTTTGTGAAAGCCTAGGCAACCAATGGCAGCAAGAAACTAAGGCCAATAAATGCTAGGACACAAATGCGTAATTGGGTCACTCGCTTCATATTAGGCAAATGAAAGGTTGCAATACGTACTTTTCGCCCGTTCAATTACAAATATTTGAACGGCAGCTTTTGGCACAAAGCAGAAGTAGCTAGTCAATAATCTATTCGTCCACAACTTGTCTATAGCAGAACTCAAAGCCTCGACAGATGAACCTACACGTTGGGCGAAGCTAAAAAAGTATGCTATGTAGTAAAGACTACCAATCAGCGCTGTATACTTTATTGGCTGCGGACGCTTCTACTTCTAGTGGGGCTTTATCGTAACCGTATTCAGCCATGTCGAAAAAGTGTTGGGTGACAACTTCATCTAAACTGGCTCGCTCAATCTGTAACACATGCACTAATTCGTGGGCTAACTTGGGTCTATTAAGCTCGAAATCTTTACGAGCATAAATCGAATAGCCGAAAACTTGTGCGTTATTTATTATTCCTTCTCCAACAAGTCCAACGGCTTCGCCAAACACTTTAAGCGCGAAGTTTTCGTAGGGATATGGCACTTCATCTACATAAACAATTCTTACTTTTTTAGGCTGTTTTATGCCTATCTCCGCTGCTAGCGCCAATTCTTGTTCGTTCAACGGTTGACCTATTTTTAAGCCTTTCATATCTGTTTCATGTGCCCACTCTATGTACTGCGGCAATAATACGCGTGCTATTATTTTTTCATAGGAGAGTGCCACAACGACTATTACTATAAACAAAGCTAACGATACGAACTTTATAAATTTCATGTGGTTAAAATCCATTTTAAAGGGGGAGTTTGTGCCGCTTACACGCTTTGTTACAAACAGTTGAAGCGTGTAGTCAGCACAATCGACTTGTTGCTATATGCATAGTAGAGCATATGATGGCGAAGTGTTCCATCAAAGGGCTGCAGGAAATGTGATTAAAAACAAAGTGAAAAGTTACACACCGCTATTGAATAGTGAATTGTGACTAGCGGCGGTGATGGTTCAAACTACGATATAGAGTTTTATTCGTCGTCGTCAGACAGAGTGTTTCTTGGCTTGCGTTTCACAGGAACCATACCAATATCTTCTCCAGACATGGTATCGACACGTTTTTTAGTGCCAGGTTTTGCTGGTTTTGCTACGCGCTTTTTACCATTTTTCGCATTTGATTGTTTTGACACTTTTTTCTTCGGCGTAAAACCTTTAAAAGACGCCGAGAATTCGTCATGCGGTGAACACTCTAACGCATATTGAAGGTGATTCTTAAGCCCCTCGAAACTGTTCCAATCACGAGGGCCAATTAGCGAGAATGCTTCGCCTTTTTGCCCAGCACGGCCTGTACGGCCGATACGGTGAATGTATTCATCCGCGTTCTTAGGAAGGTCAAAGTTAACCACCAATCCAACTTTTGATAGATCTAGTCCACGAGAGGCGAGGTCGGTAGTAACCAGAATACTGTGCTGCCCACGAGCAAACGCACTCATTACTGCTGCGCGTTGGCTTTGTAGCATATCACCACGAAGCGCAATAGCTTCTAAGTTTTGTTCGTTAAGCAGTGCTGCAATTCTATCGGTATCTTCACGGGTAGCTGTAAATACGATAGCTTGGTTGTAGGTACGATTGGCTAGTTCAAACTGTAAAATTTGATCTTTGTTATCAACATTGTCTGCAAAGAAGCACTTCTGTTCGATATCGCCATGCTCTGCGGTTGAGTCTCCTACAGCTACACGAACAGCGCCTTTGGTTAACTGCGTCGTCATATGCTTTAGCTCAATATTATCGAGCGTGGCAGAAAACAACATAGTTTGACGCTTTCTGTGATCAGCATAGTCGTTAATCATTTTAAGCTGAGCAGAGAAGCCTAAGTCTAACATTCGGTCGGCTTCATCAAAGATAAGCAACTCTAAACCGTTTAAATACACACTTTTATCTAATAGATGGTCCGCTACACGACCAGCGGTACCAACGATAATGTGAGGGTTACGGCGAAGCGCTTTAACTTGGTCGTTATAATTTTCACCACCCACAATAAGTGAACAAGTAAGATTTAGCCCGGTACACATTGATTTAGCTTCAATGAAAACTTGTTTGGCTAGCTCACGAGTTGGCGCAAGAATAAGTGCGCGTGGGTCTTGACGACTAAGGGCTTTTTGCGACATTAGCCTGTTTATAGCTGGCACTAAAAAGGCGAAGGTTTTACCTGACCCCGTTTTTGATGACGCAATTATATCTTTGCCCTGAATAGCAGGCAGCATAGTGCGTTCTTGAATTTCGGTTAGCGTCGAAATGTTTTTCGTTTCGAGCTTTGAAATAATTTTGTGGTGAACAGGTAAATCAGTAACTAGCAAGAAGGTATAGCCTTTTTAAAATGACATTCGGGCGCATTATCCCTTAATGCACGGTGCATTTAAAGGTTTATTGGAAAGGCTTATGAGTTTGCAGACTGAAGGCAGGTGCTTGTAACAATCGTTACTCAACGAAGAATATAAAGTTAAAGCAAAAATGTGAGTTAACTCAATGGCGCGCGCTTACCACAAGAGCATAAATGCTGAATGATAAGCGCGACATTGCGAAACACAATTAAATGAAAAGCACAATTAAACGCAGAGTTTAAAACTGCATTTCAGGTACATTTTCAGGAACAACAAGCTTTCCGCCCGTTTTCTCTTTAATTTCGTCAACGCTGACGCCCGGGGCGCGTTCTTGAAGCACAAATGCGCCGTCTTCAACACTCAGCACTGCTAAGTCGGTAATAATGCGCGTAATACAGTTCACACCGGTTAACGGTAAGGTACATTCGCTAAGTAGTTTTGGGTTACCGTGTTTGTCGGTATGGGTCATGGTAACTATTATGTTCTTCGCGCCAGCAACTAAGTCCATAGCACCGCCCATGCCTTTAACGAGTTTGCCCGGTATCATCCAAGACGCAATATTGCCCGATACATCAACCTCAAATGCGCCAAGTACAGTAAAATCAACGTGGCCGCCGCGGATCATGGCAAAGCTCTCAGCGCTACTAAAAATAGATGCGCCTGTGATAGCCGTTACCGTTTCTTTACCAGCGTTTATCATATCAGCGTCAATTTCACTTTCAGTCGGGTAGCGTCCCATCCCCAAAAGACCGTTTTCTGATTGCAGCATCACGCTGATGTCATCTGGTACATAGTTAGCTGCAAGGGTAGGGATACCAATGCCTAAATTAACGTAATCGCCATCTTTAAATTCCTGAGCGACGCGCATTGCGATTTGTTCTCTACTAAGCATTACACTGACTCCTTGCTAACTACACGGCGTTCAATACGTTTTTCAAATGAACCTTGAATGACACGGTTTACATAAATCCCGGGAGTGTGGATCTCGCTAGGGTTCAATTCACCAGGCTCTACAATTTCCTCTGCTTCAACCACAGTGATTTTACCTGCAGTAGCGGCCATAGGATTAAAGTTTTGTGCTGTATGGCGATAAATACAGTTTCCGTAAGTATCTGCTTTCCATGCTTTTACAATGGCAAAGTCGCCAGTAATAGCATGTTCAAGAATATAAGGGCGACCGTTGAATTCTTTGACTTCTTTTCCTTCACCAACAGGCGTACCATAACCTGTGGCAGTGTAGAAGGCAGGAATGCCAGCACCACCAGCGCGCATTTTTTCCGCCAGCGTTCCTTGAGGTGTAAGCTCAACTTCCAGCTCACCGTTAAGCAGTTGTTTTTCAAACAGGGCATTTTCACCTACATAAGAAGACACCATTTTTGCTATTTGTTTGTCTTCTAGTAAAAGACCCAAGCCAAATCCATCTACACCGCAGTTATTAGAAACTACAGTAAGTCCAGCTACGCCCATTTTCTTAATTTGGCCTATCAGTCCTTCGGGTATACCACACAATCCGAAACCGCCCGCAATGACTGTCATACCATTTTCAAGGCCAGCCATTGCTTCTTCGTATGAGGATACAACTTTGTTAAATCCCGCCATTCTCTATCTCCAATGCATTTGTTAATAATAAGTATCGACATTGTTGCTTCATTTGTAAAATCGAATTAATCTTGCGATTAATAAAAACTATTTATTATTTGTTGAAGTCAGTTGAAAAGTTTATGGATGTTTCATACCGTCAAATAAAAGCGTTTGTAGAAGTGGCCAAGTCATCAACCTTTGCTGAAGCCGCGGTAAATCTACATTTAACACAGCCAGCTTTGTCATCGGCAATTAAAAAAATGGAAGAGCAGTTAGGCGGTAAGTTATTCCAACGCAATACACGCAATGTAAGCCTAACACCAGAAGGAGAGGTGTTGTTTCCAAATGCTTTGAGGCTACTGCACGACTGGGACAATACTTTTTCTGATATTCAAAATTTGTTTGCTATGGCGAAAGGGCAGCTTACCATTTGCGCTATGCCGTCATTTGCCGAGTCTCATTTACCGAATATCTTGTCAGTATTTCATCAACGAATTCCAAACGTAAACTTACGAATTGTCGATGTAGTAATGGAACAGGTAATTCATGAAGTTACTACTGGCCGCAGCGAGATTGGGTTCTCGTTTGAGCCAGAGCGCAAAGATGGTTTAGTGTTTAAAAGCCTTTTTGCTGATGAGTTTGTTGTTGTGACCAACAAAGCACAATCAGCCCATTTAGGGGACAAGTTGCATTGGCAGGACTGTCTAAAACTTCCATTGGTAATGATGAATAGGGGATCTGCGGTACGTCATTGGACTCAATCTAAGCTAGCACAATATGGTGAGCTAAATATAATCGCGGAAACGGGGCAGCTATCTACACTAGGAAAGCTTATTCTAAATGGTTTAGGTATATCTATTATGCCGGCGATTTGTAAAGCGCAAATGGAGGGATTGGGGCTAGTAACAAAAGAAATTAGTGACATGCCTCTGGTGAAAAATATTGGAATAATTCGAAATGCGCGAAAAGGGTTATCGCTGCCGGCTCAATCTATGTGGGACATGGCCGTAGCGCATTATGAGTGAAATAATGCGCTTTATAGTTTCTAAGAAAAGGTTCGACCTACCACTTCTTCTTAGGTGCGAACAACTCGTCTAATTCGTCTCTTTCTTCTTCTTGCTTCTTGGCGCGATCTTTTTCGTTCACGCTCTTAAGGTTGCTTTGGATTTCGTGTAACCACTCGTTAAGTGTAGCAAGTTTAGACATTGAGTATTCGTCTTGGGGATTTTGATTTTCTAGTGCGTTTTTCGCCTTTTCAAAATACTGTCTGGCTGACCCAAGCATATTGGTTTGAAGTGCAGCGCGGCCGCGCTTAATCAATGTTTCTACATTTACTTTTACCTGCAAGCGTTCAAGCTGCTTATCTTCATCCATGAATACTTTAGAATCAATTTGCCCTTTGCTATGTTCTGAACGAAGAATAATGCGCAGTTTCTTAACGGCCTGAATGTATTGAATGATCATTTTGTCATTGTCGGGTAACGCGAAATCGTTAGTGATACCGCTATTGTCCGAAAGAGCAGCGGCGGTTGCTTGCTCACTGCTTGAGATACGCTGTTTTAGTTCAGATGTACTCGATAAATCGTTCATTGCTTTCAAGGCATTTAGAATACGATTGTGAAGTATGCCCATAATGCGCGAAGAAACAGGCATGTTTACACAGGCGGCAATAACGTTCTCAGTTTCGTCGACAATAGTACGCTGTTTCGCAAGTTCAGTTCTGCGCTCAGCCTCTTGCTTTTGACGATGTTGTTGCATTGCATTGATAAAGATAGCTGCGATTAGCAAAACAACAATTAATATAATAATAATCACGTACATGCGTGTGTTTCCGTCTGTTTTTTATTTTTTATAACGTTAACGTATTACTACGTACGAGCGTTACTTTTTGTATTACTTAATGTTATCGGTCAATCTTACGGTATTTTTACTTCAAATACACTTCCACCGAGACTCCCGCCGTTGGAAAGGGCAATTGAGCCCACTTTATCTCCTTGAGAATGTGCGTTTGCAATTAACTTCGCAAAAAATAACCCCAACCCCGTTCTTCCTTGGCTTAACTCAAAATCACAGAGCTCTTCGTGGCTTTTGGTTAACATCGCTTCGGGATAGCCACGACCATCATCCTCTATTTTAATGGTCATGAAGTCGTTCTCGTCTGCCTTGGCACTTACTATTATTTTGGATGTTCCATAGCGCATTGCGTTAATGATTACATCGTTTAATAACAAATAAATTAACTCACTGTCTAAGTACCAGCTAAGGTCATCTTCGATAGCGATGCTTATATCAATATTTTTCTGCGATACATATAACGCATTAGAGCCAACAACATCCTCAACCAAATCTTTGATGAAACTTTCGTCAACGGTAATGGGTAAACTTTCTAATTCAGCCCTGTACAAAGAGAGTACTTGAACGAGATTGGTGTTGAGCCTGGATGCTTCATAATGAACACTCGCAACCTGCTCTCTAGCTTTCTCGTCGTGAGGAGAAAGGGCGTCGCTGAGTGTTTCAATAGATTGAATAAGGAGAAAAAGTGAATTTTTCATATCGTGCACAGCAGCTGCCAACACCGATGAAAAATCAATTGTGGATGTAACTTGTTTACTGCTACTCATTATCTATCTAACACCGTGCTTTTTAATCACCTACCCATAATGTAGAAGAAATCGGACAAAGGCGAATAAATCCCACTCGAAAATGCAAAAATTCAATTATTTTCAACTTTATAATGCCAATTTCGTAATAGCAACTAGTAAAAAAAGGTGGTTTTGGTTATAACGGGGGGAGTACAGTGTCAGTCTATCGCATTAAACGGTGTAAAATATGAAGCTACAGCAACTACGGTATATCGTAGAAGTCCTCAATAACAATTTGAACGTGTCAGCAACAGCAGAAAGTTTATATACCTCACAGCCGGGTATCAGCAAACAAGTTCGCATGTTGGAAGATGAACTAGGTGTTCAGATTTTTGGCCGTAGCGGTAAGCATTTAACACACGTAACAGACGCGGGTAATGATGTAATCAATATAGCTCGTGAAATACTAGCCAAAGTAGAGAGTATTAAAGCGGTAGCAAGGGAGCACACGCTTCCAGATCAAGGTAAACTCAATATTGCGACTACGCATACGCAAGCCCGTTATGCATTACCTGATGTTATTCAGGGTTTCATGAGCAAGTATCCAAAAGTGTCATTACACATGCATCAGGGCACGCCGTCTCAAATTAGCGACCTGGCTGCCAAGGGCGAAGCCGATTTTGCTATCGCTACCGAGGCTCTCCACTTGTACAACGATTTAGTCATGCTTCCTTGTTATCACTGGAATCGCAGTGTAATAGTAAACAAGGACCATCCCTTGTCGAAAAAGGGCACTATCGATATTTCAGACATTGCCAAATATCCGTTGGTTACTTATGTTTTCGGTTTCACCGGGCGCTCTGAATTAGATCAAGCGTTTGAAAGGGCAGGGCTAACACCTAAAATCGTGTTTACCGCAACAGATGCCGACGTTATTAAAACCTATGTTCGCTTAGGTGTCGGTATTGGTGTTATTGCGTCGATGGCGGTAAGCGAAGAATTAGATGATGATCTTGTGAAGATAGATGCTAGTCACCTGTTCGATTACAGCACGACGAAAATTGGATTCAGAAAAGGGTCGTTCTTAAGAAGTTATATGTACGACTTCATTGAGCGTTTTGCGCCTCATCTGACCAAGGACAAGGTTGAGAAGGCTATGATGCTGAAAAATAACGAAGAAGTAGAAAAAATGTTTAAAGGCGTGACGCTTCCAGTAAAGTAAACGCAGCGCTTGTTGAAAACGTTCATTAAAAAAGGGGCTAATTGCCCCTTTTTTGCATTTCACTGACCCATCCTAAATAGCGTTGACACTTTTCAAACTTAATTTGGAGAGTGCAATGAAATCAAATAGCAAAAGAACTCAACGCGATTATTCCCTCGCTTTTATAAACAAGCACAAGACCACTACGGAATTCAGGGGTGTTCAACGGTTTTAGTTTGGCTTCGTAAGCATGGTCGTCTAAATTGGGCGGATGGTACACCTAAGCTTCTTAAACGAGGTAACTGCGTGGATAAGTCCAAAGTAGAGCTCACTCCAGAACAGCGTATTAAGGCTCTGGAGAAAGAGCTTGCTGATACGAAAATGAAAGCTGATTTCTTTGAAGCCGTCGTGAATGTTCTTGAAACTGATTATGGAGTTAGCGTTGTAAAAAAGCGCAAAAGAAAGTCATCCAGGAAAAAGTGATAGACGGGGTTTCCGTAGCCAAAGCTTGTCGTTATCTGAATATTTCTCGTCAGGCCTATTACCAACATTGTGCTCGTTCACTTAAGCGCGAAGCGCATGAGGCTAGAGTCATTCAATTCGTACATCATGAGCGAATGATTCAACCTCGCATCGGCACTAGGAAACTACAGTATCTTCTTGCGCTCGTAAAAATAGATATTGGTAGGGATCATCTCTTTAATTTACTAAGAGAAAGGCGTCTATTAGTGCCGACAAAGCGTGCCTATCACAAAACAACGAATAGTCATCATCGGTTCCGCTGTCATCCTAACCTCATTAAAGCGGGGTTAAAAGCCGATAAACCCAATCAGCTATGGGTAGCGGATATCACGTACTTACCGACGCGAAGTGGAGAGAGTTATGTGAGCCTCATTACAGATGCTTATTCGCGGAAGATTGTGGGCTATCAGGTTGACGATAACATGCGAACGCAGTCAGTAAAGCAAGCATTTACTCGAGCGCTTAAACAAAAAAGTACAAGCGAAAAACTCGTACATCATTCTGACAGAGGTATACAGTATTGCTCAGAAGAGTATCAAAAACTCCATAGAAAGCATGATGTACAGTGTTCAATGACAGATGGCTACGACTGCTATCAAAACGCCCTTGCAGAGCGGATAAACGGTATTCTTAAAAATGAATACTTACTCCATAAGCCAAGAGATTTAGAAGAAGCGAGAAAGATGGTTGCAGAGTCAGTAGCAATCTATAATGGTAGGCGGCCACATCTGGCCCTTAAATACAAAACGCCCGATGAAATACATCGGGCGTTTTAAACGAAATAAGTGTCAACCTATTTCAGGACTAGTCACACATATTGTCTAGTTAGAACGAGGCGCTAACATTCGATAATATTTACCGCGAGTCCACCTCTCGCCGTTTCTTTATATTTAGTCTTCATATCATTACCGGTATCGCGCATGGTTTTAATAACCTTATCTAGCGATACTTTTTGCTCACCCGTTCCGCGCAGTGCAAGACGAGAAGCATTAATGGCTTTGATTGCACCCATGGCATTTCGCTCAATGCACGGAACCTGAACCAGACCACCAACAGGATCACAAGTAAGGCCGAGGTTGTGCTCCATACCGATTTCCGCAGCGTTCTCTACCGAGGCAGCTGTGCCCCCCATAATTTCAGCTAGCGCGCCTGCAGCCATCGAACAAGCGACGCCTACTTCTCCTTGGCAACCTACTTCAGCACCTGAGATTGACGCATTCTCTTTATAGAGAATACCAATAGCGCCTGCGGTAAGCAGGAATCGGCTTGCTACTTCTTCATCAACAGGTCGAATAAACTTATCTACGTACTGTAGAACAGCCGGAATGATACCCGCTGCACCATTTGTAGGTGCTGTTACAACACGGCCGCCAGCAGCATTTTCTTCGTTTACAGCTAAAGCAAACAAGTTAACCCAATCCATAGTCTGCATAGGGTCGTTTGTGTGTTCAGTTTGAAGTCGACGGTATAGTCCAGGTGCGCGGCGAACTACTTTAAGCCCGCCAGGTAAAATACCTTCGCTTTCGATACCTCGTTGAATACAAGCTTTCATTACTAACCAAATGTTGTGTAGCTGTTGCTTCACTTCGTGCTTGGGCCTGAAAGTTGATTCGTTACGTAGCATCAGTGAACTAATGCTTAAGCCGTTAGTTTTACACAGAGCGAGAAGGTCACCGGCCGTTTTAAAAGGGAAGGGTACTGATGCTTGCAGGCTGGCCGCATGCGCTTTGGTCGCATCGAAGTCTTCGTCTTTTATGATAAAACCACCGCCAATACTGTAATAAGTTTGCTGTTTTACAAGCTCATCTTTCGCGTACGCATAAAACGTTAAGGCATTAGCGTGTTTGGGGAGCGTTTTACGGCGGTGAAAAACAATGGCGTTTTTGTTAGGAAAGCGCACTAATTTCTGGCCATTAAGGCAAAGCTTTTCCGTGTTGCGTATTTCTTCAAGTTTAGTCTCGATGCTGTCCACATCGACAACGTCTGGAAGTTCTCCTAGTAAACCGAGGATAACAGCTTTTCCTGTTCCGTGGCCGATACCGGTTTGGCCTAATGACCCAAACAGTTCAACTTTCACGCTATCCACTGAATCAAAAAGCGTAGCTTCCTGAGCGAGTTCGGTGACAAACTCGGCGCCTGCTTTCATTGGTCCTACGGTGTGCGAACTCGATGGGCCAATGCCCACGCTGAACATATCAAATACACTGATCATAAACTTTCAAAATTAAAACAAAGTAATAGTAAGATCATGCATCCACCACGGAAAAACCACAATACAGAAAAGCTAATAAAGGGATTAGTTTTGCTAATACGCTGTAAAGTTTAATTTATAGTACACGCAAGAGCGGTTAAGCAAATACAAAGGCTATGGATGAATATGATGAGATAAATTGCGTAACATTGCCGCCGTTGCGCCCCATATCATGTGGTTTTTCCATGGGATAAAGTAAATTGGAAATGCCTTTTTATCGCGATGCGTCGTGTGAACTAAATGATTTCTTCTGTCTAAAACATGTGCGAGAGGCACTTCAAAAGCGCTTTCTACCTCATTTTTGTCAATTATCGGTGTAAAGTCAGGATTTACAAAGCCAACAACTGGCGCAATTTCATATCCGCTGATTGTTCGGTATCTAGGCAACATTCCTACTACGTCTACGTGAGTAGCGGGTAAACCAACTTCTTCTTCAGCTTCTCTAAGTGCCGCGTCAAAAAAAGAATTGTCAGCTTCGTCGACCGCTCCGCCTGGAAAGCTGATTTGACCTGGGTGATGCTTGAGGTGGTGCGCTCGTTCGGTTAGCAGTAATTGAAGCGAATTCCCATAATCTATCAGGGGGATAAGTACAGCCGCAGGGCGTCCTGTTTTTCGCAACGGAAAATCTGGCTCGGTGTGAGGCTGCCTTAAGTGGTGAAACTGTGATAGGAATTCGTTCTTTGTCATAGATATTTGCTTACAACCTATATGCTTACCTTTGTGCTAGCACATTACATACAAATACTGTGCTATTGGTTAATTGATTCAAGTACTGGCAGTATTCTAGACACTTTATCTAGGGTTTCTTGATATTCTTCGTTAGAAACAGAATCTAGCACAATACCACCACCGGCCCAGCAATGTAATCGACGGTTCTCAGCCAATACGGTTCTAATACAAATACTTGAATCCATGTCCTCACGAAAACCCATATAGAACACGCTGCCACAGTAGATATTCCGGCGGTGTGGCTCTAGCTCATCGATAACTTCCATCGCGCGGATTTTCGGTGCTCCAGTTATTGACCCCCCAGGAAATGCTGATGCCAGAAGCGATAAAGGCGAAGAAGATTCATTTAATTCACCAGTTACCGTACTTACTAAATGGTGCACAGCCTGATAACTTTCAAGAGCAAAGAGTGCAGGTACGTTCACCGAGTGAGGTTTGCAGTGCTTTGAAATATCGTTGCGCAGCAGATCTACAATCATAAGATTTTCTGCACGGTCTTTTTCTGCTGAGAGCAAGCTCTGAGCACTGGCGGCATCTTCTTCTTTGTCTTCAAATCGCGGGCGTGTACCCTTTATCGGTTTTGTTTCTACAACCCCATCTTTAACGCGTAGAAAGCGTTCTGGTGAAATGGAAGCAATACAGCCTTGGGGAAGGTTATAAAAAGCTGAAAATGGCGCTTGATTTTGATTGCGTAGCTCACAATATGCTTGCCACATATTCCCTTCAAACGCTGCGCTAAAACGTTGCGCCATATTTACTTGGTAGCAGTCACCGGCACGCAAATAGGCGTGTATTTTATCCAAACAAGCTTCATATTCCGTTTTAGACAAATTTGATTCGAACCGCGACGTTAACTTGAATTTTGGCTCAGGTATTTCGTCGTTGAACGAAGAAAAAAACTGAGTCAGTGGTTGACTGTCAACGGAGCAATAATAGATGTAACCTGTTTTTGTATCTTCAATAAGTGAACGAAGATAAAGGCCAACCGCGAAATCAGGGGTTTCGTAGTCATCTTTGGCGATGCTTGGCATCGTTTCGTAAAAGCGCCCAGTGTCATAGCCTGCCATACCAGCCACACCGATAATAAAAGGGAGGTGCGCTGTATTTACACTGGCATGTATGTTCACATTTGAAACGCGCGCATGTAAGTGTGCTTGCACCGCTTCAAAGGGAGCTAATGTCAATTGCTGACGCTTTGAAGTGTTTAGATCGATGAGTTGAACATTATCACCTTTTGCTTCGATAACTGCGGAAGGTGAAAATGCCATAATATTGAAGCGTCCTTCACTTTTCGACGAACCAGAAGTATCTAGTAAAAGGGAATATGGGTGTGTAGAGACTCGCTTAAAAAGTGCATTGAAAACGGCTGTGTTCTCGTCACAATTTAGCGCTAATTTATCGGCTAATTCCTCTGCAGTGAAACGGGAAACATGAACGTGAATAGTATCTGCGTGTGACATAGGTGTTTTCTGTACTTCTTTTTATCGTGGGCGTTTGGTGCTTGAATTAAGCACAAACTTCCTTCTATTTTTAACTGGCGTTAACAAATAAGGGCTAATAACCGATCACATTAGGCTGCTTTTTCAAATATCCCTTCAGCATAGTTTTTAAAAATGACTGGAATTAGCCACAAGCACATGGTTTTACATGGTGCGTTGTCTTTAGATGCGCTAGTATACGCTTTTTTAGCTAGCTAAGACCACGAAAGCCAAATAAAAAGAGGATGTCATGACCGTTATCCGTCAACAAGACTTCATTGACAGCATTGAAGATGCCCTGCAATTTATTTCTTATTATCACCCGCTCGATTACGTTAAAGCCGTAGAAGAAGCCTATAAAAAGGAAAAGAGCCAAGCCGCGAAAGACGCGATGGCGCAAATTCTTATCAACTCACGCATGTCTGCAGAGGGTAAGCGCCCTTTGTGTCAAGACACGGGGATCGTAACCTGTTTTGTTAAAGTTGGTATGGGTGTGACGTGGGATAAAACTGACATGACCGTTCAAGAAATGGTTGATGAAGGTACACGTCGTGCATACCTTAATCCAGACAATCCACTTCGCGCCTCTATCGTTGCTGACCCTGCCGGTGCGCGCAAAAACACTAAAGACAACACGCCATCTGTTGTGCATATCGACATGGTAGCGGGTGAAAAGATCGAAGTGATGATCGCGGCTAAAGGCGGCGGTTCTGAAAACAAGTCTAAAATGGTAATGCTTAACCCAAGCGATGATATTGCTGACTGGGTAGTAAAAACTTTGCCGACGATGGGGGCAGGCTGGTGCCCTCCAGGTATGCTGGGAATAGGTATTGGCGGTACGGCTGAAAAAGCAGCGGTACTTGCAAAAGAAAGCCTTATGGACCCAGTAGACATCCAAGAGCTTATAGAGCGCGGCCCGCAAACTACCGACGAAAAACTTCGCTTAGAAATTTTTGACCGCGTAAATAAGTTGGGTATCGGTGCACAAGGCCTAGGTGGTTTAACGACTGTTGTTGACGTTAAGATTAAGTCGCTACCTACTCACGCTGCGTCAAAACCTGTAGCAATGATCCCAAACTGTGCGGCGACTCGTCACGCACATTTTTATCTAGATGGTTCGGGTCCAGCGGAGCTTACGCCACCTAAATTAGAAGATTGGCCAGAAGTAACTTGGGAAGTAAGCGAAAACACTCGCCGCGTTAACCTTGATGAAGTAACAAAAGAAGATATCCAAGAGTGGAAAGTAGGCGAAACGGTACTGCTGTCAGGTAAGATGCTTACCGGTCGTGATGCTGCTCACAAGCGCATTCAAACCATGATGGAAAATGGTGAAGGTTTACCAGAGGGCGTTGACCTAACTAACCGCTTTATCTATTACGTTGGTCCTGTTGACGCTGTAGGTGACGAAGTGGTTGGTCCGGCTGGCCCGACAACGGCTACCCGTATGGATAAGTTCACTGACATGATGCTAGAGAAAACAGGCCTTATTGGCATGATTGGAAAAGCAGAGCGTGGTCCAGCAACCGTTGATTCAATTGCTAAACACAAAGCGGTTTATCTAATGGCAGTTGGAGGTGCAGCGTACCTTGTATCTAAAGCCATTAAGAAATCTCGTGTCGTAGCATTCGAGGACTTAGGTATGGAAGCAATTTACGAGTTCGACGTAGAAGACATGCCAGTAACCGTTGCAGTAGACAGCACGGGTGCCAATGCTCACAAAAATGGTCCGGCCATTTGGAAAGCAAAAATTGAAGAGCTTGATGCCTCGCTATCTAAATAGATAGAAAGGCAAAACTTAAGATGAGCCGTTCTGCTTAAGAAAGCTAATTAGGTTTTTCATCACAGTATAAAAAACGGGTGCAATAGCACCCGTTTTCATTTGTGTAGTTTCATTTTTTCAAAGGTTTACGTGCTAGACGTTTTGCCCCAATTTCATTTTAAATTTATACCAGTTGGTATATTTATCTGATTTTGTTTATAGTGCTGTACAAAATAACAGTATGATCGTGCACTATGTTAATTAACCTTATTTCTAGCGAACCCATTTCCTTTCTAATAGCCTTCGTAAGTGTGTGTGCTTTTTCACTTTATTCATTTATTCGAGGCCAGGCGAATGCCACCCAGATAGCGCAGCTTTCGCAAATCAATGAGCAGCTACAAAATGATTTGAATAGCGAGCGTATTGCTATTGCCAAGCTTCAAGCACAAAACGAAGCGCACCAAGCAAGAATACAGGCGCTTCATGCTGCGCATGAAGATAAGCTTGCGTCTATGAATGCATCTGAACAACGTCTGCATACGCAATTCGAAAATCTAGCAAATCGGATATTTGAAGAAAAGCAACAGCGTTACACGCAACAAACAAAACACAATATAGAAGCTGTTTTGGCGCCATTCAAAAACGAGTTAGATGGTTTTAAACGTCAAATCTCAGAACAACACATACGTGAGGGGCAGGAGCGAGCCTCACTTAAAACAGAGATTCTAAGTTTAAAGGCTCTCAACCAGAAAATTACGGAAGAAGCTGCAGCGCTGACCAATGCACTAAAAGGTGACAATAAAAAGCAAGGAAACTGGGGCGAAGTAGTGCTTGAGCGGATACTCAAAGAATCTGGTTTACGCGAGGGTCATGAATTTGAAACACAAATGTCAGCAACATCAGAGCACGGCAAGCGATTTCAACCAGATGTCGTGGTGCATTTGCCAAATGATAAAGATGTGATCATAGATTCAAAAGTAAGTTTGGCGGCCTATGAAAGGTATTACAACTGTGATGATGAAGTTGAGAAAGCGCAATTTTTAAGTCAACATGTGGCTTCTATAAAAGGGCACATCAAAGGCTTAGGCGCGAAAGACTACCAAACGCTGAAAGGCATAAAGACACTGGATTATGTGTTACTTTTCATTCCCATTGAGCCTGCATTTCTGATTGCTGTCGAAGAAGAACCAGATTTAGTCACAATGGCACTTAATCACAATATCATGTTGGTTAGCCCAACTAATTTACTGGTTGCACTGCGTACTATTAATAACATTTGGCAGTATGAGTACCAAAATCAAAACGCACAGCTTATTGCGGAACAAGCAGCAAAGCTTTATGACAAGTTCGTTGGGTTTGTGACGGATATGGAAAAAGTAGGTAAGTCGATGGATACCGCTCACGCAAACTACGAACAAGCAATGAATAAGTTAACCAGTGGAAGAGGGAACTTGGTAAGGCAAATAGAAAAGTTTAGAGAACTTGGCGTACAACCCAGTAAGCGAATGTCTCAGCACTTACAGCAACTTTCTCAAGACGATTAAAAAAGGCCGCAATTGCGGCCTTTTTTCTCTTATCAAAAAACGTTATGAACGTTTCATGCGTCTACGTAGGTAAACTGCTGGAGCAAGAAGCAATGCAATCCAGCCCATTGAACCACCAGACTTATCGTTAACGCGAATAGTCACGCTTTCTGTAGTAGTTTCAATACCATCTGAAGCCGTTACTTGAACCGTTACACGGTTAGACTGTTCGTTACTAGGCGCTGTATCAGTGAACGAAGTGCGCTCTACACCGTTAATGGTGATAGTCACGTCGTCTCCGTCTGCGTCAGTTGCAGAAGCAGTTACAGTGTAAGACTGACCTTCATCAACGCTAGTTGGAGCAGATATTGAAATAACTGGAGCATCTTGCACACCTGCAACCGCTACAGTTACTGTGCCTTCACCAACAATTTCACCTTCAACTGGCTCTTCGTTTTCATCAATTGTACCTTCAACACGAACGGTGTATGTAAATGAATCTTCACCGAAGAAGTCAGTATTTGGTGCATACGTTACTGTTCCATCATCATTTACAGTTACTGTGCCATTTGCTGGCTCACCAGAAATTACAACTGTTGATGGATCAAGAGGCGCTTTATCAATAGTGATAGGCGTAAACGTACGGAACTCACCAGACAGAGAGTCCATGGTGAATTTATTGATGATTGTGCTGTCCATTTCGTTAGCAAGAATGTTAGCCGTTACCGACGCATCTTCGTTAACTGACAACATGTCGTCCATATACTCACTAGATGGAACAACAGTACCTGCGTAGCTGATAGTAACTTCGTCACCCGCATTAGCAGTTAGTACAAATTCGTCACCTTCAACTGGAAGGGTACCTTGAAGGCCCGCAGATGTTAGTGCAGCGTACGTTGTACCAACGCTACCTGAAATGTTTTCAGCACCAACTACCGTTGCGTAAACAGGTGAGTCCATTGGGCCATATACAAAGTTTACGTTGCCCGTTTCGTACTCAAACCACAACTGGAAGTTAAAGCTTGTGCCATCTTCATTCCAAATTTGAGCGTTTTCCCACTCAACAACAAAGTGACCTGTTGTAAGGCTTACTGCGTAGATATTACCAGCGCCTGCACCGCCACCCGCAAGGTCAAAATCAGTCCAATAAGGTGCGACAATATTGTTTGGCTCACTTAGGCTTGGCAATACTTCTGCAAACGGTGTAGTAATGTTGCCAGAGCTTGTACCTAACGATACAAAACCATTAGATGAAATCTGCATGGTTGTGTATTCGCTACCTAAGTAAGTGATAGTGCGAGGTAGGCTTACTTCAATTGAAGCGTCATCACACGAACCAGAGCACTCTAGCGGCGCAACACCAATAGATGCCATTGGTACGTAACGGTCAAGACCAAAACCTTCAAGTATGTCACCAATAGTAGTATCTGCGTTCATCGAGAAAGAAGCGGTGTTAAGTGCGCCTTCCCAATATACGGTACCTGATTCAGCGTCATAGCTTACTGGCTCTTGGTTTCCGTTTTTAACAGCAGAAATTGTAGAAGGGTTAATCGCATATTTGTGGTCAATTTCACCCGTGATGCTGATCATACCAGTTACATCAGTGTTAGTAGCAAACGCTTCGGTTACCACCAATTCACCTTCAGCTGCTATTTGCGTGCTTACATCGCTGTCAAACAATGATGGTTCATCACTGCTAATAGGATAGATAGCTACTGGGATGAAATAATCGGTTGTTGTGTCGTCAGTGTCTGCCCAATTAATACCACCGAAAGACCATGACCCTGTAGACGCTGTTGTTACATCTACTGCTACCATAATTTCAGCAGAAGCACCTGCTGCAAGGGTTGCCATTTGAGGTGTAACGGTTGCTGAAATAGCTGAGTCATTAAACATTGCTGTAGCATCGACTGTAACTTCTTCATCGCTGGTGTTTGTTACAGTGATAGACATTTCGCAGTTCAGGTAGCAGTTACCGTCTACTAAGCTTAAATCGCTATAAGTTAGCTCTACCGTTGTAGCACGAGGAAGATCTAAACGACCTGCACCCATGTCAAAGTTGTCTGCTGCGGTAGACGCATCTTCTTTCAAAATATCGCGAATTGAAGAAGTAACAAGCGCACTCTTTATTTGCTGTGCAGTCCAATCAGGATGCATTTGCTTAAGAAGTGCAGCTGCACCAGCTACGTGTGGCGATGCCATTGAAGTACCGTTCTTGAACGAGAAGTTCTGGTCTTCGTGTCCTGGTGCATCCGGTGATTCGCCAGAGAAGATGCGAGTACCAGGAGCAGCAATATTAGGCTTAAGGAACGTCGGGTCGCCGTTAGGACCGCGAGAGCTGCTTTCATTCATTATGTCAGCAAGGCTGTCTGAAACAACGCGAACAATATCGCTACCGATAGTTACATTTAGCGACTCTTCAGTAGTTTCAGCTAGGTTAGCAAGCGCTAAACCTGGTGTAGCAGGAAGCATAAGTGATGGAATTGTTTGAGCTTCACTTAAGCCGCCCATTAATATTGGCGCTTCACCGCGTCCATCAACGTTATGAATAAGAACAGCTGTTGCTCCCGCAGCCTCTGCGTTTTCAATTTTAGTCACGAAACCACACGTACCACGGCTGATAAGCGCAATTGCACCATCGAACGCGCCCGCAGCAAATGCATCACAACCTTCTACGTTTGCCGCATCTACTTCGCCTGCATAAACAACAGGTGCAGTAATTGGGCTATCAAATACAATGGCAGGGTTGCCGACTGAGTAAAGGGCCGGAATAGAACCTAAAGTGGTGTCGCCTTCGACGGTCACCTCGTTTGCGAACAAACGACCCGTTGTTGTATTTGCGACCGTTATTACGTCTTCTGAACAACCAGGACAGCCAATAGTGCCAGCACCCGGACCATCGTTACCCGCTGCAAAAACGGTAACAACGCCCGCATCGTGCATGGCTTCAAGTACGTCTTCATATACAGAGCCGTTAGGGTTTCCACCTGCACCGCCACCCCACGAGTTATTAACAATGTCAGCACCATCTGTAAGCGCAGCTTCAAGCATAGAAAGCAGCATTGAAGAAGCACCGCTAGAAGAAGCAGGGTTAGCTGGTGTGGCATACAAACCTTTGTAAACCATTAGATAAGCAGCTGGCGCAACACCAGAGATTTCAGCTTCTGCGCCATCGCGCTCTGCCATTACCCCGTAATTACCTACTGCTGTACCTGCTACGTGCGTACCGTGTCCATTGAATCCTAGCGGGCTCTCGTATTCTTCTTCAACAACAGAGAAGCCTTCTACGATGTCTGCTGCGCGAGCAACAATCAGTTTATTGTTACAAAAATCAGGAACTTCTGAACAGTAGTCGTCAGTAGGAAGTGTCGCAGCATCAGGTGCTGTAAAGTTTTCACCACTGAATAAAGGGTTTTCTGGACGAATACCACTATCGATGATCGCAACTTTCACGCCTGCACCGGCGCTTTCCTTGCCGCCGAACTGTTCCCACGTTTGAACTGCACCGATCAGATCCAAACTAGCGTCCATTTGGGCATGGTGTACTAAGTCTGGGTATACCGCTTTTACCGTTGAAAGGCTGGAAAGCTTATCAAGTGCACTTTTTGAAACGATACCCGCAAAACCATTAAATGCTGCTGTGTAAGACATGTCAGCTTTGAATGACTTATCGAATGACTTGATAGACTGGATAACCGATTGCTGTTGAGCTTCAAGGAAAGATTGATATTCCTTCGCTGCATTTGACTTGAAATTTACCTTTTGACCTTTGTGGGCAGCCATGCTGCTTACACTTGGATTTACTGCGCTGAATTGCGCCATAGGCACGTCAGTAAGTTGTACGATAACACGTACGCTATCACTATCCGCTTGGATTGCATTTGCAAGAATATTCTTTTTGTCGAAGGATGCTTCGATGGCGTTACGTTGTTCAACGCTGTGGCCAGATAATTGATTTGATATTGCTAGTGCACCAAAGGCTGAGCCTGCTAATGCGGTAGCAATAACCGTACTAAGGATTGTTTTTTTCATAATTATTCTCGTGTGAATAGTTCCCTGGAGCCCAACGATTTTTTTGTTTGCTTAAAAGGTCATTCGCCTTTTTTAAAACGCAACTTATCGCTGTGACTATCTATTACTAGCACACTTTTTTTCTTTTTGTAACGTGTGTTTCTGCAATACACAATTTACACATTTTGTTACATTTAACGACGATTAGTCGTTGCATAGATAACTTCCTTTTTTCATTGAAGTTCTAAGCAATAGATTATTGGATATATAAGCGTTTGAAACGTTAGAAACTCTATTACTGGATGTGAATGAGAAATGATTGTCCTACTCGGTTTTCATATTTTTTACATGGGGTTTACGTTTTTAGGACGAACATCCTTTTCATTTAGACTAATTGAGTATGTCTATTTCACCCATTTGAAAAAATGCCAATGAATAAGTAGGACGCTCCTGCATTTTCTCAACTAGCATATTGTTATCACTATAAGTCGCTATTAACCCTCATATTTAAGGGGAACAAACGTGAAAGACAGAAATCATTTGGCCGAAGTAAAAACAACAAATAAGGTCGAAATTATTACTAAAGGGGTTGTTGATATCCCAATGCTGCAAATCCTTTCTGCCGAAGGTGAACTCATTGAAAAAGCAGTTGAACCTGACCTCAGCAAAGAAGAAGCATTAAAAATATTTAATACCATGCATTACATTCGAGTATTGGATGAACGTATGGTGGGTGCACAGCGCCAAGGTCGTATTAGTTTTTACTTGGCAAGCACGGGTGAAGAAGCGGCGTCAGTTGCAAGTGCAGCAGCACTCTCAGACGACGACATGATCATGTCTCAGTACCGTGAGCAAGGCGCTTTAGCATATCGCGGGTACACCACAGAACAATTCATGAACCAAATGTTTAGCAATAAAGACGATCCTAACAAAGGACGTCAAATGCCTATCCATTATGGTGACAAGCCACTTAACTTCATGACGATATCTTCACCACTAGGCACACAGATCCCCCAAGCATCTGGTTACGCCTATGGTCAAAAAATGTCGGGTAAAGATGTGGTTACTATCTGTTACTTCGGTGAAGGTGCAGCGTCTGAAGGAGACTTCCACGCAGGGTTAAATATGGCCGCTGTTTTAAACTGCCCAGTTATCTTCTTTTGCCGTAATAATGGCTACGCCATTTCAACACCAGCAGAAGAGCAATTCGCGGGTGACGGCATTGCTTCTCGTGGCTTAGGTTACGGTATTAAAACTATCCGTGTTGATGGTAACGATGTGTTAGCCATCTACGCAGCTACAAAAGAAGCCCGTCGTATTGCCATTGAAGAAAAGTGTCCTGTACTTATTGAAGCCATGACTTATCGTTTAGCGGCGCACTCCACGTCAGACGACCCAACAGGCTATCGCTCTCGTGAAGAAGAAGATAAGTGGCGTGCAAAAGATCCTATCGCTCGTATGGCGAAATGGTTAGACAGCAAGGGCTGGTTTGACGAAGCGGAGAACCAAAAGCGCGTCGATAAAGCAAGACAAGACGTTTTAGCAGCAATGAAGAGTTGTGAAAAGACTGACGTATGTGCCATTGAAGACATTGTCGAAGATGTATACGACACAGCACCTTGGCACTTAAAAGAACAACTCAGTGAATTGAAAGCGCATATTAAGAAGTACCCGAAGATGTACCCTAAAACAGCAGGGAGAGTAAAATAATGGCTAAGATGAATCTACTTCAAGCAATTAATAATGCACTCATCACAGCCATGACCGAAGATGAAAAAGTAATGGTCTTTGGTGAAGACGTAGGCCATTTTGGTGGCGTGTTCCGTGCAACCAGTCACCTTCAAGAAAAATTTGGTAAGGCGCGTTGCTTTAACACGCCGCTTACTGAACAAGGCATTATTGGCTTCGCGAACGGCTTGGCCTCACAAGGCTCTGTACCTATTGCTGAAATTCAATTTGGTGATTACATTTTCCCTGCATTCGATCAAATTGTGAATGAGACGGCTAAATGGCGCTACCGTTCAGGCGGTCAGTTCGATGTTGGTACGCTAACAATTCGTACACCTTATGGTGGCGGTATCGCAGGCGGCCACTACCACAGTCAATCACCAGAGGCATTCTTCGCTCACTGCCCAGGGTTAAAGATTGTTATCCCTCGTGACCCATATCAGGCGAAAGGTTTGTTGCTTGCATCAATTCGCGATAAAAACCCCGTATTGTTTATGGAGCCTAAACGTCTTTACCGTGCTTCTGTATCGGAAGTGCCTGAAGAAGATTACGAACTGCCATTAGGTAAGGCAGATATTGTTCAAGAAGGTAGCGATATCACCTTATTAGGGTGGGGCGCGCAAATAGAAATTCTGCAAAAAGCTGCAGAAATGGCTCTTGAAGATGGTGTGTCGTGTGAAATTATCGATTTACGCAGCATATTACCGTGGGACGTTGAAACGGTTATGCAATCTGTAATGAAAACAGGTCGCTTATTGATAAACCACGAAGCACCGCTAACAGGTGGCTTTGCGAGTGAAATCGCAGCGAGCATTCAGGAACGTTGTTTCTTATACCTTGAAGCGCCTATTGCAAGAGTGTGTGGTTTAGACACGCCGTATCCTTTGGCGCACGAAAAAGAATATATGCCAGATGAAACGAAGACGTACGAAGCCATAAAACGTACGCTTCACTACTAAGCCGGGGGACGATGAAATGACAATTGAATTTATCTTACCGGACATTGGTGAAGGTATAGTTGAATGTGAACTTCTGGAATGGTTAGTTTCTGAAGGTGAGCATATAGAAGAAGATCAACCTGTCGCGGAAGTAATGACCGACAAGGCTACCGTGCAAATTCCTGCAATGCATGCGGGTGTGGTTAATAAACTGCATTACGCGGTAGGCGATATTGCTAAAGTGCACGCACCATTATTCTCTATGACGCCAGATGATGCCGACGCTAACTCAGATACACATGAAGACGCGCAAGCGGAAGTAAAAGACAATGCGTCTGAAACAGCGACAGCGAATGATAGTGCTTCTTCAGGCGCTTCAAACGGCAAGCACATCGAAGACTTTATTTTGCCAGATATTGGTGAAGGTATTGTCGAGTGCGAAATTGTGAAATGGAACGTGGCTGAAGGCGATGAAATTGAAGAAGATCAAGCCGTTGTAGAAGTGATGACCGACAAGGCAGTGGTAGAGATCCCCGCTAAAAACGCAGGTACCGTGCATCGTCTTTATTACGCGCAAGGCGATATAGCGAAAGTGCATAGTGCATTGTTTGCGTTAGAAGTTGCCGGTGAAGTCACAACTACTAGCGGTACTGATGACGAATCACCATCGGCAAACAACAGCGCTTCAAGCGTTGCATCTCAAAGTTCAGTGAACACGCAAACAAACGGTTCAAGTCAGCAATCAGCGCAAATTGCTCCTTCAAAATTCAGCGACGGCGAATACGAGCCACCTATCGCTATAGAAGGTAAAGTGTTGGCTAGCCCCGCGGTAAGACGTGTTGCAAGAGAAAAGAATATCGACCTTTCTACTGTGGAAGGCTCGGGTAAAAAGGGACGGGTCCTTAAGTCTGACGTGTTGAATCTACAACATTCGAATGTTGACACGTCGTCTCAAAATTCGACATCTTCTGCGCCAAGCTCATCTAACGCAGAAAAAGGTGATTTGAATAGCACAAGCACAGTGGTTAAAGGCAGCGTTAGAACCGAAAAAGTACGCGGTATTCAGGCAGCGATGGCGAAGCAAATGTCGGCTTCTGTCTATACTATCCCGCACTTCACAGTCAGTGACGAGTTGGTAATGGACAACCTGATGGCGCTACGCAACCTGCTTAAACCTGAATTTGAAGCGAAGAACGTAAAACTCAGCTTTATGCCGTTTTTCGTTAAAGCAATGTCATTGGCACTTAATGAGTTCCCTGTAGTTAACAGTCAGCTTAACGAAGACGCCACTGAGATCAGCTACTTCGCAGATCACAATATTGGTTTTGCAGTAGACTCTAAAATTGGTTTGCTTGTACCCAATATTAAGCGTGTTCAAGACCTATCTCTGTTAGATATTGCTGTTCAAATGCAGGATATTATCGAACAAGCCAGGGCGGGCCGCGTGGCTGGCGAGCACCTAAAAGGCGGTACGATTAGTATCTCTAATATCGGTGCAATAGGCGGTATTACCGCAACGCCAGTAATTAATAAACCAGAAGCTGCTATTGTTGCTCTTGGTAAAACGCAGAAACTTCCGCGTTTTGATAATGAAGGGAATGTTAGCGCGCAAAATATCATGGCGGTTAATTGGTCTGGCGACCACCGTATTATTGATGGTGCGACTATGGTGCGATTCAATAATCTATGGATGAGTTACCTAACTCAGCCGGAAAAAATGTTGATGCACCTTAAGTGATATCATTCAAACCAATTTGATCTGCAGTAGCAATATTTTTAAAGGGCCAATAGTAAAACTATTGGCCCTTTTTTGTTTGCCCAGCGAAGCTGGCAAACCCGTCAGGTTGTAAGAAACCTGAATCACCCTGACTGAGGGGAAGATAATCCGAATGGCAAGGGCGTTGTTGGCTAACGGCAGGGTCTGAAGGAAGCCATAGGAAGTTAGAGGTACACAACGAAAGTGAACCTGATTCGGCAAGGCAGGAGGGTAAGCGTGCAAAATAGCGCGAAGCCCGATACTCGGTCAGTCCTGTTTTGTGCTTGAGGGTGGAATTTCTAACAGGGAGCCGGTGCAGTAACTGGGGAAGCCTGACACCGTGTCTGGTGGTAAGCCAGAAGCATTTATTCGAGAGGAAACTCAAGGTAGATGTTGGTGCGAGGTGGCAGATGAAGCCGTAGTAGTGAGTAAAGTTCGGCCTGTGAAAGCCAGTAATGGTGTGGAGGGTAAAACCGAGCTGACCATCAGCATTGTGTTT
>NZ_JAKREZ010000022.1:0-67679 GCF_022348345.1 Alteromonas sp. CNT1-28
AGTGAAAATACTTCAACGAGAAGCCGGATATACGGACGCAAACCATTTTAGTCAAAACAGCATGTTTACTCTTGCAATAATGGGGGAGACCATATACAGGCCCTAGAGTTTCAAACTTTCTTTACTTTTTTACCATCCTTATTTTCCCCCTTTTTGAACTCAGGTCTTATTCTTTTCGTTAAACAACTTAAGTTAATAGTTGATTTAGTGGCTTAGGGAATAATTATGAAACATTATGCGGTAAACACAGAAGTAGAATGGGAATGGGGAAACGGTAGTGCAACGGGAAATATCAGAAAAAAATTTACCAATGATGTAGAACGCACGATTAAGGGTTCGTCAGTAAAACGAGAGGCTAGCGACAGCGACCCAGCATATCTCATTGAACAGGACGACGGTAGCAAAGTGCTAAAATCTCACAGCGAAATTACGAAGTCGTCTTAATTTGTTGATTAGTAAACCTAAACGAAAAATGCAGCGTTCTTTTTTCACTGATAGCGATGTCGTCAATATAGCAAAGACGCTCATTGGTAACGTCCTGTTTAGTAACGTCGACGGCGTACTAACCGGGGGAACGATAACAGAAACGGAAGCCTACCGTGGACATCATGATCTTGCCATGGAGAAACACCTGTTGCGGCGCCCTTCTTCGATAACAACACTTAAAAAGCAAGGCGGCGTTGCTTACATCTACACCATTTATGGTTCTCACAGTATGTTGAATATTGTTACAAATGACGCTGACCACACTGATTCAGTTCTGATCCGAAAAATTAAGCCTACAGAAGGTGTAGACAAAATGCGCGAACGTCGCGGCATGAAGACATCATTGCGTAATCTATGTGACGGTCCAGCTAAGCTGACACAAGCTCTTGCGATAACACCTGCGCTTAATGGTGAGCCTGTGTTAAATAACACTCTGATTTGGATTGAGCAAAGTAACCATGCCATTGCTAGTAAACATATCACTAGTTCGCATCGCATTGGCATAGACTACGCAAAAGACGATCAAACCGGTAAGCTAGGTGCACGGGATGACACAACCTTGCCTTGGCGGTTCACGCTTAAGTAGCGCACCTCAATTGAAACTACTTCGCAAAAGCGAAAGTCAGCTTGCAGTCGATGTATTTGAGCAATTTGTTTACCACCCTTGGCACGGCAATATCACCGTTAGCAATTTTTGATTCAACATAAATATCGCAGTCATCATATTGAATTTGCTGGCGAATAACGTAATCGTTGAGTTCGTCAAACAGGCTTTCTTTTAAAGGCACCATGCCAATGAACGCACCTGAGCCTTTTTCATCTACAAATTCTTCACGCTTACTAAAGTAAGCGCCTTCAATTTCTCGTTTTAGCGTATACGCCTGCATGGCATCTAATTTTGTTAAGCGAAAGTGCACGCTAGTTTGGGAGTCTGTCACTGGTTATCTCGGTTTTTCTTGAAGTTTATCTAAATGGCTACTGCTTTATTTCCACTTTCCAAGGCGGGTTCACTCTATTCTCTCCTGCCCAGTACAGCTTTATTTTGTTGCCAGATGGATCTCTTAAAATGGCCTCTTTCCAAAGGTAGCGCTGCTGCGTTGGCGGCTGCTCAAAACGAATACCTTTTTCCACAAGAGAGGTATACAACTCGTCTAGCGCCTCGTGTTCAAAATAGATCACACTGTGATTTTGAGCACTTTCGCTTTCTAAAGAGACCGAAAATGTGGACGAGCCTTCAGGACACGTGAATCTGGCATAATGCGGTGTATCTACAATTTGAGTGAACCCAAGTGTAAGGTAAAACTCCACCGCTTCGACCATATTGGTAACGGGTAACGTAACTTGGTTCAATTCCATGAAGACTTGCTCCTTGTATTTGTATTGTTTGCGCTAGATTTAATCGTCGCGTCCTAGATAAGCGTGAATAGCTATGATTTTACCGTTTTCATTAAATTTCAAGACATCAACAACGAACAGTGTTTCAGACTTATCCACCACAATTTTGAGCTCACCAGACACCATCTTCTCGTTTACCATAGTAGACAGCACATCTATTTCTATCGAGTCAGCATTCTCAAAGTTCTTACGTGTTTCATCAACGGCTAACCGTTTACCTTTTACAGAAATTTTCCAGTCCCTTAATGCAATGTCATCCGCAAACATATCGGAAACACTGTCTAGGTCCTTTTGTTCATAGGCTCTTAAGTATTGAATAAAGACGTCGACCCACTCCATTTTACGTGTTCCCTTTATCAGTTTTTTAAAAGACACCAGCCAATCGGTTTACACCCAAAAGGCCAGCGTCCAGTTAATATAACCGTTACACTATCAAAAATAACGTGGCTGCTGTGGCCGCGCCCATTGTAAGGTTAAACTGCCGTCTTCGAGTTGGCGAACTCAACCACACGCGTATTTTTGCGCCTACCGCTGCCCAAAGCGAGATGCTTGGAAAACCAATCACGGCAAAAGCGGTAACAATCGCAATACCAGATTGGGTGTAGTGCTCGCCAGGCAGTGAAAACGTGCCTACGCTGGCTAACGCCATCATCCATGCTTTAGGGTTAATTAACTGAAATAATGCCCCTTCCCACCACTTGAGCGGCCCTTGGCGTTTTGTCGACTTAATTTTGTTTTCTACTAGGCCTACTGGCTCATCTACGGCGCCAGTGGCAATTTTGAACGCTAACCATAACAGATATCCCACGCCAAGCACTTTTAGCACACTGTACAGTACGGGAAATATGTTGAACAGCGCACCAATGCCCAGCAGTGTGCTTATCATTAGACCTGCAACACCAATTACAATACCCAGCATGTGCGGCAGCGAACGTTTATAACCGTATTGTGCCCCAGAAGCTAATAGCATCATATTATTCGGGCCAGGCGTTACCGTACTGATGAACGCGAATGTCGCAAGCGCGATGAGTAAAGATGTTTCCATGACAGTCCTTATGTGTTGAGGTGAGCAATGCGTTTCTTTAAAAGAAAGGGGTCGGTTAACCAAACGCTTGTTTTTCACCAACACAATACAATCATATTTTTGTATGCATCATACCCAAATACACTTAAAAACAGCCATACAGTTTAGTCATGGTAACGTCTGTATGGTAGTTATTTCACCAATCTGTATGGTTAAAAGCTCCTGCCAATTAAGATATAGTTATCTGTATGCAGATGACTTCATAAGAATAAATATTGCGATGACGCTTTACGAAACATTAGCCAATGAACTTAAAGCCCAAATCGAGCGTGGTGTTTTTGAGGTGGGGAACAAGTTACCTTCGGTTAGGCAGCTGTCAACGGAGCATAAAGTAAGTATAGCTACCGTGCAGGAAGCATATCGAGTGTTGGAAGCGCAGCAACTGGTAGAGGCAAAACCTAAATCAGGTTATTTTGTCGCCCGTAGTATATTAATAGATAACACCCCTAGCATGACGAAGCCTCCGCAACGCCCTATGGATGTGTCTCAATGGGAAGATGTGCTAGACACTTTGCTGAATACCTTCAATAAAGATCATGACGCTAAAACCCTGTGTCAGTTTCAGCATGCCATGCCCACCATGACTGCCAAAACCCTTAAACCGCTTATAAAACGCCTGCATGAACTTACCAAACATCGAGCCTTGGACGGCATGATATACGGTGACGTAAAAGGTGATGAAACTCTGCGAAAACAGCTAAGCCGATTGGCCGCAGCATCTGGCTGTGTGTTGCAAAGCGACGAATTCATTGTGACTTCTGGCTGCCAGGAAGCCTTATCTGTTTGCCTTCGCGCAGTGGCGAGCGCCGGCGATGTGATAGCGGTAGAATCCCCCGGATTCTACGGTGCTATGCAAGCTATAAAAGGCGCTGAATTAAAAGCGTTAGAGATCCCCACCGACTCTGAAAAAGGACTGAGTTTAGAGGCATTAAAGCTAGCGCTTGATCAATGGCCGATCAAGGCCATTTTAGTCGCCCCAACGGTAAATAACCCTCAAGGATTTGTTATGCCTGAGGCGAAAAAGAAAGCGTTATATGAATTGGCCAGAGAGTACGACGTAGCCATTATAGAGGACGACATTTACGGCGATATTGCCTACGCCTACCCTCGTCCAAAAACCATTAAATCGTTCGATAAAGATGGGCGCGTTTTACTGTGCTCCTCGTTTTCAAAAACGCTAGCGCCTGGTTTTCGCGTGGGTTGGATAGCGCCGGGAAGCTATAGAAATAAAGTGCTCCACGTTAAATATGTCAGTAGCTCTATGTGTCCTACTCTACCCCAATTAGCTATAGCCAGTTTCATTGAGCAAGGCGGTTATGACAAACATATTCGGGCTATGCGTCACCATTACCTAAGTGCACGAGACGCACTACGTTCAGACATTAAGCGTTACTTTCCCGCCGACACCTGTATTAGCTACCCTCAAGGGGGCTATGTGCTTTGGGTAGAGCTAAACAGCCGTTATGACTCCGTGAAGCTGGCTGACGAAGCCAAGCAAAAAGGAATTTATGTCGCGCCAGGGCAGCTATTTTCGGCAACAGGTAAGTATCGACATTGCCTGCGTTTTAATTTTATTGATAGTACGCAGGCTGCGCGCACCGAAGCTATTCAGCGTCTTGGTGAGATGCTTGTTGCACAAGAAGCCTAATTTTTTATACAAAGTGCGTAAACCCAAGGGCAGTTGATCCACATCAACGCAGGCTAGCCGTAAGTCCACCAAAATAAAACCATCCAAACTAACCTGTGAAACTTTGTATGCTTACGTTAGTGAATAATACAGATGCGAATGATGACATTGTGCCTGAAGCACACGGACTATACCGTCTGCATTTAAAGCCTAACACGCAAATGGCGATAGAAAATAAGCCCGTCTTCGGTGCGAATATTACGCTACATAGCAGCGTATTGAGGCACGATAATTTTGTGGCAACGCCAGATAATATATTAGGTTGGCTGGATCACTGCGGTTTGTCACACTTTGCAGTGAAAGCCGAGACCGACAATTCAGAAAGTGAAGACACGTCTGTACTTTTGCCTTCACAGTTTTTAAATGCCGAAGGCGGAATTTTGCGTGTAACTGCCCCCACTCGCATTTATCTAATCAGCAAAACCCCAATTGATATTAACAAACGCGGCCTGTGCCTTTTTACGCCAGTAAAATAACGACCCAGAAATGTACTCTGACCCCAAAATTTTTGGGGTCAGAGTACATTTTCTTTTATTCGACTTCTGTGGTGGCGTTTGATGTGCTCTCTAGTTGCAAGCTTATGGCCTCTGAAAGCCCGGAATAACGCTTATCCACCCGTTGAACCATGTGGCTAAATGTTGCGTTGTCAGAAATTATTAAGCAGCCGTCTTTGGCACGGGTTAACCCGGTGTACACTAGGCCTCGATGAAATAAATTGGCGGCTTTCTCGCTATCAGGCTTAGGTAGAATAAGTACAACATGATTAAACTCAGAGCCCTGAGATTTATGTATGGTCATGGCGTAAACAGTTTCAAACTGCGGTACTCTTGATAGCGATATGCTGCGCAACGCTTGTTTTTGCGCTAGCGCCTTGTCAGCACTGTCTCCCGCATTTGCCGAAGCTTTCTGACTTGAACCGTTTTGACCCGAAGCTTGGCTATCCTGGTAAAACCACGCATATAGCTTTCCTTTGCTGTCAGGCCAGATTACACCAACCTCACCGTTTGATAGTCGTTGAGGATGATGATTCTTGACAATCATAATGGGCTGACCTTGATAGAAATGGCCTTCCCGCTTTCTGATCTTGTGCGTGATAGCATCGAACACCAAATTATTCAGGCCTTCTACGCCCATTCCGCCCTTGCGGACCGGGGTTAGCCACCTAACCACATTCAGGCGATTAAGCGCTTCTTCGGCACTGCCGGCATCAAAAATAGGCGAGAAGCTTTCTTTGGCCAACTGTTGTAAATCACGGCCGCTAACCTGGAGTTCTGGCCATAGGTGAACGCCGGATTGTAGTCGCGATGCCGTATTTGAACCAATACCCGCACTTTCGTTATTGTCGCCAGCCTTATCGCTAATCGCGGTAAGTGCGCCGCTTGCATCACCTCGCTGTATGGCCGTTGCAACTTTTGCCACCTGCCCCTTGAAGCGCTGCGGTGCTTGCAGAGTTGCTACATAGCTTTTTGCCTGCTCATCAACCGGTAACAGGGGCAAATGCGGGCATAGCGTAGCGATGTGCTGACGCATTAACGGTGGCACGCCACCTAAAGAAAGCCCGTCGTCATGACTGTTTAAGCTATTTGAACTATATGCGCTGTTTGTGCCATTTGACACATTCTCGTTTTCGTCAAAACTTGCTGTCTCGGTACTAACTAGCTGCTCTAGCACGTTACCGAGCTCAACCGCTGGAAGCTGATCGGCATCACCGATAAAATAGAGCCGTGCATGGTCTGGCAATGCTCGTACTATACGTGTCATTAGCGCTAAGTCGACCATACTTGCCTCATCGACAATGAGTACATCTGCCGACAACTGGTTGTGTTGATTGAACTTAGTTGATACACCGTGCTCCCGCAATCCTAGTAATCTATGTAGCGTCACAGCATCGGTAGGCACGTTGTTAAGCACTGTGTCGTCCAACTTGCCGCGAAGCCCGTCTATGCTGTTCATGATAGATTCGGTCATACGCTGTTGCGCTTTACCTGTAGGCGCTGCCAGCACAATTTTTAAGTTTTCATCGCAAGCCTGTAGCGCCAGTAATAAGCGCAATACAGTATAGGTTTTACCTGTTCCTGGCCCACCGTTTATAACGCAAAAGCGCTGCATTAGGCTTTTCGCCACCGCTATTTGCTGCCAATCTTGCCGATCGGTTGTTTCGGTAGGAAAGATTGCTGGCCAAAGTTGTTTTACTTTTTCGCTAGCTTCATCGCTTAAGGGCGTAAGCGCCGCTCGTTTTACAACATTTCGTGCGACTTCTTGTTCAAACTCGAAGTAACGACGGCTGTACAGCTTGCCGTTGTTATAAACAAATAGTTGTGCCACCTGCGCGTTAACCAGCGCGCTTTTTACAATTCTAAGTAATTGCGTTAGTTGTGGCACGTCGACACCTGGTTTGGGCGCTTTTTCCTGCTCGGTTTGTTCAACCAGCGTCAGTGAAGCAGCGGCCGCCCCGTTACTGCTATGCTCATTTGTTTCGGCCGCCAAAGCTGCCTCTTGTTCTGCGACTACCTCTTTAAAAAGCGTCGTACCCGCTATGCCTTTAAGATAGATACAGCTGTGGCCATTGCGCTGCATATACGACAAGTATGCTAAGATCCCAGCCCAAATAAACTGTTCTTCTTTTTCCAGTTCATCAATAAAGCCAAATTCTTTTGCGACAAATTTGTCGATAGCTTCGATGCCAAACAAGTTATCAAAAAATGTCGGTACAGAGTGTTGATCGCTTTTCATTATTTTCCTTTGCCTTAGTTCTTTTGACGTGTATTACTCGTCGTCAAAACTAAACTGCTGCTGACCCAAAGACGTTTGTTCCAATGGCTGGTAAGAGCTGTCTGCATTCGAAGAACTATTGCCTTGCTGGGCTTCGTCTTTGCTCGCAAATATCCCGTCTAATCGGTTGAGTACAGACGATGGAATATCAGTATAAAATACCCCTTCCCCGCGCTCGTTTTCTGGGTGCATACCGCGTAGATACAAGTAATACACACCACCAAAATGCATATCTGGGTCGTAGTTAGGCAGCGTATTCTTTAAATAGCGATGTAGCGCCAGGCAGTAAATTAAGTACTGAAGGTCGTAAAGGTGATGCTGGTTGTTATGAAACAGCGCTGTTGGCGTGTAGCTATCTAGAGTATCGCCAAGCCAAGTCGATTTGTAGTCTGCCACATAAAACTGACCGTCATGCTCAAAAATCAAGTCAATAAACCCGTGCATCATTCCCTGTAATTTAGCTGTGATTAATTGAGGCGCTGTTTCCATCTCGCCACCAATAACGTCAGCTACGTTTTGCCTATGGGTAGCGAGTACTTCACGAAGCTGAGTCCATTGCGTGTCGTTCATTGGAAAATAGAATTCGGCTTCGCGCAGGGTTTGCGCTAAGGGCAAATCACTCATACTTAGCTGCATATTGGGATACAGAGGCGTCTGTAGCGCTTCTTCTAACCATTCATAGAGTAGCGGCGTTCGCTTTTCATCTAGCCCGAAGCGGTTAACCAGTTCCTTACCCGTTTCTTCCCAATCGGGCGCACTAAAGTCACTGTGCTCTAGAATATCGTGAAGTAAATTACCTGCGCTCGCACCTTTTTCGAGGGTAAAACGCAGATCATTTTTACTTATCGTACTTTCAATACCTGCCGAGGAATTGATGTCTGCATCAATTGAGCCCATCTCACCCACAAGAGTGTCGCTTGCATACACTTCTTCATCTCGAATGGTTTGAAGTACGGGCACACTAGGAAGGGTTTGACTCAATGGCTCTGTTGATGCGCCGCTCTCTGCTGCTGTGCCTGTTTCAACGCTTTGGTTAGCACCAACCGTGGTTAAACGGCTCATTGCTGAGAATGAATACAGTCGCCATTCTTCGCTTGCCGTGCCAGTAAATTGCAACGCGGTTAGCTGAGGTAACTCATCTTCTTGTTCAAAGCCAGTATACACTTCCTCAAACTCATCACCGTCGATATGGCAGGCATGGGACGCTTCTTCTTCAGCAACACGGTTTAACACACTCGACCAATCGTTGTTGCTGCCGTCGCCACCTACACCAAGAGCGCGTGCTAATGCGCTTCTTTCGTTGTTAGTCAGCGGTACAACGCCCATGTAACAGCGATGGGCAGCTCGTGTTACCGCCACATAGGCCAGTCGCATGTCTTCGGCTTCGCTCTCGCTTTGGACGCGAGCAATGGCCTGTGGCGTCTGCCCAAGCTGCATTTGTAAATCTTGTTTTTCTTCGTCGTAATAAGTAAATATTTGAGACGTAGTGTTGCCGTTTTTAGCGGCGTCTCTGTAGCCGGTGGCAAAAGGAACAAACACGATGGGGTACTCTAGCCCTTTCGAGCCGTGTTGAGTAATAAGTCGAATAAGTTGGCTGTCACTTTCAAGGCGCAAAGTAAGCTCTTCATCGCTTTCAGGCTTATGAATTTGCTTATTCAACCAGTCGAGTAGCTGCTCTGGGCGCTGGTGAGTAGTGCTAGCTTTTTCCAGCACTTCAGCTAGGTGCTGATAGTTAGTAAGGGCGCGTTCCACGCTGTCAGCATGAGGTTGATAACTGTCTTGCATTAAATACAGCAGCACACTCATGCAGCCTTTTTGCAGCCACATATCGCGCAGCGACAATACCTTGTCGATAGCAGCATCCCACTGCGCGTCATCTTCATGGTACAACAGTTCAATAAGTGTTTGGGCACTATACCCCCAAAGCGGTGACGCCAAGCTCGACGCCACTTTACTGGTGTCGTTAGCGTGCCAAATACCGTTAAGAAGCCTCAGTACATCTTTGGCTTCGGCACTGGCAAATAAGTTACTGCGATCGCTTAAATAAACGCATGCCAAACCTTTTTGCTGCAGTACGCTTTTGATAGCGCCAGCTTCGGTTCTGTCTTTCACCAAGATAGCGATATCCTGAGGCTTCACCGGCGCGGTGCCACCATTGGCGGTTTGAAAGTGCGCTTCGTTCAATAAGCGGTAAATCTCTTGCGCAATCCACTGAGCCATTTTGCGACGCATAATGTGGGCGTTTTCTTTGTCGTCCAAACACATGCTAACGTAGTTCATTGCGCTGCGTTTCGTTACAGCACTTTTCATTACACCGCTCTTCATTACAGCACTTTTCATTACAGCACTTTTCATTACATTGTCTTGTTCGGCAGGGTCGATAAGTGGCGTTTTTGCCGCGGCCGCTTTAGGCGTAAATTCGACTGGGTTGTATTTGATATCAAAACCAAACACATCGGCAGGTCTATTTGATGCCACAGACGCGCCATAAAATAACCGATTATAGGCTTTAACCATTCCCTCAACCGAGCGCCAGTTGGTATTCATCACCCAGCGGTAATCTGCCTGCCTACCCGCTTTTAAATAGGTAAAAATATCGCCACCGCGAAAGCGATAAATCGCCTGCTTGGGGTCACCTATCATTAATAACGCACTTTCGTTAGCATTCTCAAGATTAGGATAAACTGCGTCTAAAATCGCGTACTGCTTTGCATCGGTATCTTGGAATTCGTCAATAAGCGCTACGGGAAACTTCTTGCGAAGCTCAGGCACAAGGGTATTGCTCGGCTTCACCACTTCGTCGGCGAGCATGCGAATAAGATCGTCGAAGTCGATAACGCCAAGCTGTTTTTTCTGCTTTTCAACGCGGGATTTGATGAACGAAATAGCTTCAACCACCAGCTTGAATACAGGCACTTTGCCAAGTGCTTTGTCTTTCTCACCAAATGCTTTTTTTAGCGCCCCTGCAAAATCTTTTATAGGCGTTAAGATCTCTTTTACGCCAGAAGAGTTTCGCGCATATCGGTTACCTTTAACAAAGGCTTCCGCTTCCGGCGGCGGAAGATAATAACTTTGTTCATCTACACAAGAACGCAACCAAGCTTTAAGTGCAGCCAACTCCTGTGGCCGTTCTTTTTTATGAGCCGGTGTTTTGATAAGCTGTTCTACCAATAGCCCTTCATTGTCTTCTACGCTTTGAAGTAGAGACTTCACGTGGGCTAAAGACGTATGCGGCGCTTCATCTAGCTGCGTTTTACACGCCGCCTCAATATCCTCTTCACTAAGTAATATTGGGGTCAGAGTACTTTTAATGCTGGCGTTAAACTCTCGCAGCAGTTTTTCGGGTGTATGCCAGCCTGACTCTGCCAGTAGTCTAAATTCGTCCTCACTTTTGCTAATCTTTCGAATGAAGTCTTCGGCAGCTTCAAGATATAAATCGCTGGTGTCATTGCCCAAGTTAAGCGACATGGCAAAGCCACTGTTAAACGCTAACTGGGTGATAACATGCTGACAGAAGCCGTGAATAGTAAACACCGAGGCTTCATCAAGCTCTAGCTGCGCCGCTTTTAATAGGGCCAGACTCTCGTCAATATCACAGTTGTTAAATAAATACTGATAAACCGGGTCACAGCCACTGTCTATTTCATTGCCGTTATCTTTCGCTTGCTGCCAAATAAGTAGAGCTTCTCTTAGTGTTGCCGCAATACGCCCCTTTATTTCCTCGGTCGCGGCTTTGGTGAAAGTCATCACCAATATTTCTTTGACGGTGAGTTTTTTTTCAAGCAATAGACGCAGGTACAAGCGCGTAATATTAAAGGTTTTACCTGTGCCAGCGCTGGCCTCAATAAGATGGCGCCCTTTTAACGGCATAGCGACGACATCGAGCAATTGCGCTTCAGTGCCGCTATGGTTGTCGGTTTGCAACTGAGATTGCTCGTCTATAGGGTTGTCAGAGGATGTAGGGTTGTAACTCATAGCTTCTCCTCCTGAGACGCATTGTTGACCATGGCAAGCATTACAAAAGCACTTAAATACGGCACATCGTTCCAACTCACGCCCTGAGGAAACAGCCAATTTAAGTAAGGGTTGCTTGCCATATCTGCGCTGAATTGCCCGCTACTTTGCTGCCAGTCAGTTAACGCTCGCTGTAACTCTATCGTGTCAAAAAGTGCAGCGGCTTGATCCACCGTCTGTTTCGCTTTTTCGTGTTTTTCACTTGTCGCTTCGCTAGCTACAGCGTTCTCTTTATCAGTGAACGGACACATCTCATCAATTGCCTGTTGAACTTGGCTAAGTATCGCTTTGTCGGTTTCACTAGTCCCGTCCGCACTCTCTAGTAGCGCATGCAGAATGTCGGTAAACATCTCAGGCTTTGTGCTTTCCACTACAGGCTTAGTGTCTGAATTACTGGTTCCGGGCATAAACGTACCGAACAAACTTAAATGGACTGGTGTCGGCGCCGTGTACACTGCCATGTAAAGCTGTTCAATAAACAAAAGCAACCGTAC
Organism: Alteromonas sp. CNT1-28; assembly: GCF_022348345.1. Classification (NCBI taxonomy): domain Bacteria; kingdom Pseudomonadati; phylum Pseudomonadota; class Gammaproteobacteria; order Alteromonadales; family Alteromonadaceae; genus Alteromonas; species Alteromonas sp. CNT1-28. The sequence goes on from NZ_JAKREZ010000022.1 coordinate 11,933, forward strand.
AGCAGTTTCCTTGTCGTAAGCGGAGAAACGCTGCTTTTTCAAAATGGTTTCGCCCTTTTCCCAGGCACACGAATAGATATCCAGCGGATAGTTGCTGTAGCTGGTTTCTTCATCGCTGCTTGAAAAAACTAATTGGGAGATGAAGAAACCCAATGCGCGATGTGCGTCAATCTTGCCTGCACAAAGCTCGACTAGCGCGTCACTGCCTAATAAAGCCGACGAAGTAAAGGTGATGTATTTGCCTTGAAAGTGTGCTTTTTTAGGTTCCGCGTCGTGAGGGCCCATGGCCTGACTTAATGCCAACGCCCCTTCTTTCCACATTTCAACTTCATCTCTCGCAACGGGGTTATTGGGGATATCACCTCTAAGCGACGCAAACGTGATCACTTTTTCACTATAGGAAAGCGGGGTGACATCATTTTTTTCTGGCGCAATGCGCTCCGCGGATGAAAAGATAGCGTCGAGCACCTGGTAGCGCAGTAGCGCATTGGTTTCAAACGGCTCGCTATTTTCAAGTAGCGTAAACGATTGAGACAGATTCACGCCCAGCCGTTGGACAGAGAAATACTCCAGCGGATCTTTGAAAGCTCTCGCAACTTGAATACCTGATAGACGAAGCGATTGCGTTAATAGTGCATCAGGTGATGGCGCTAACGTTGCCGAATTACCATCATCGGTAGATTCATTATCTGCTTCGTCGGTATTTAATTTCGTTTTTTGTAACGCGTCAGCTAACCGTAACCACCCTGTTTCGTAGCTCGGCAAGGTTCCCGTAAAGCCTTCTTCACTGAACGGGTGTAGCGGTGCATTAACGCTGTACTTTGATAAATCCAGTGCGTAACTGTTTGCTAACATATCCATGAACTCAGCCAAGACTAGACTGGGTTGCCGCTCACTGTTATTGGTAACGTCGTTCCCTTGGTAACTTAAATATAAGCTCTCTCTGGTGGAAATAATGGCTTCTAGGAATAAATACCTGTCTTCTAAACGCCGTGAGCGGTCACCAATCTGGCGGCCAGCACCTGCCATTAAATCGAGACCCAGCGGGCTTGATTTTCTGGGAAACTCACTGTCGTTCAGCCCCAAAATGCACACTTTTTTAAACGGAATGCTACGCATGGGCAGCATAGAACACACCGTAACCTGACCGGTCATAAAGTGATTTCCGGCATCTGGCGACGAGAATCGATTGAGTAGCAGGTCGCGAACCTGACGAAGGGTGAGTTCGTGTTCATAACCTGCCTCTTCGCATCGTGCAGCAAGATCGGCAGCAACTTTGGCAACAAGATCCCAACTTTGCTGCTGCTCTTTTGTCGGCATAAAACACGCATCTCTGAGCGATATTAAGGCTTTAGACCACTGCGCCGCCGTCCTTGGGGCTGTTAATACTTGGGCAAACTCACCTAACAGCGCCACAACGTCGATAAGCTTGCCTAGCGTAAGCGCACTTTGTCCTTCAACGTCGGGAATAGTAAGTAAGTCACTAACAATGACTTCACTATCTGGTGCAAGCATGCCCATAAGTAAACGGCGTATTCCCCACCACCAGCTGTAAGTGTCGTCTAGATCAACGCCTTCTGAAACGGCCGTTTTATGGGCGCTATTAAGACCCCAATGAATATGAGCTTGTTTTAGCCATACCACCATTTGCTCTATATCATCTTGTGACACTGAGAAACGCTTTTGCACTGAATCTAACTGCAAATAATCCATAATGTCCGACACACCAAAGCGGCTATCGGGCAGCTGTAACAGCGCCATAAACGCCGCAATCAACGGCTCTGCATCCATTGGGCTTCTATCTGCAATGGTACAAGGAAGCCTAACCTGCCCCCTGCCAGCCAAAGCCTTTGTGCCTATTCTGTGAAATACAGCATCAACAAATGGCGCGTAGTTTTCGATGGCGGGGCACATCACAAGAATATCTGATGGGGTGCGCGTTTTATCTTGAGATAACCAATGTAGTAAGTGGTCGTGTAAAACCTGCACTTCGCGAAGCGCGGAATGGGTGCACATGATAGTAACGCTATCGTCTTTTTCTCTCAAATCATGAGTAAGTGGCTTAGGTTGAGCGGCCTGCAATATATCGTTGTGAATATATTCGAGTAGACTATAACGGTGAACGTTCTCACCACTGTTAGAAGCCTCTTCAAAATCTGGTGAATCAAACGCACTTATCTCAAAGGTATCCAGCTCTGTGAGTAAGTTGAATAGCTCTCTGCCCTGCTTACCTAAGTTGCCAAGCAGCGGGTTTGACTGATCTTCTTCCATCCATTTTTTAAGGCCTTCTAAGCGCAATAGCTTCGCCTGTTCGCTACTGCTTTTCGCTTCACCCCAATAATTAACGCTAGGATTTAAGTGAAATATATGAATATCGATGTGCTGCGCGAGAGCGTCAAAAAACGCGATCAGCTGCGGAGCCATAGTGTTAATGGCAAACACTATGACGCGAGTAGGCAACTTATTCGCTGAATCATTTGGTAAATGGCCAGTTTCTAACGCTCCTAACGCCTCTAGGGTCATTTGATGCAAACGTGCAGGATGCAGCGGTTGCTCTTTGACCAATATGCGCCAAATTTCGCTTTGCCATATCTCCATGTCATCAAATACAGCGCGTTCGTTAGCTTCCCATTTAAACAACCAGTCTGGGCGGTACAACAAGTATTGCTCGTACACGTCGGCCAGAGCGGTAGCAAGCTGAAGGCGCTGTAACCCCTGCTCTTGTTCACTTCCCGCATTTTGCCAATACCGGTTAACTTGTTCGAAGGCTTCTGCGCTCATTAGCGAGCCATCTTGGAGAATATTGTCGATACGCCATGTCAGTACTTCACGACGATAGGGAGATTGCTTGGGTACTTTGTCCTGTCCAAGTACGGTACGTGCGGTATTCCACATAAAGCGTACTGGTAAAGGGTAATCAATATTCATTGCCACGCCGTGTTCTGTGGCAAGCTGCATGCTGACCCAGTGCTGCATTCCCGGGCTTTCAACCAAGATGGTTTCTGGCGTAAATACGCCCATGGGCTGCTGACGTAAAAGCGTGGTGAGAAGAAAACTTAAGTGTTCTAATTTATTAGAGGGATATAGCGCAAGCAATCGAAAAATCCTTTGTAGAACGTGCTTTTAGATACTGTGCAAAGACTGTACAGGTATCGTCGACCTTATAATTTAGTGTATCGCATTGGGCTCAGTAGTTAAGTTATTTCTCCAAAATTTAGATAAGCAAATGTCTTATGATAATAAAACAAATACCGAGGGGCATGGCGAAAACAACCTCCGAATAATTCATTAACGAAGTGATACAAAGATATGGCGGAGCGAAAGAGTACAAAGAAGCATGCGAAGGCGTTTTTCAGACAAAAAAAACCCACACAGACCTCAGGACACGAAAAATCTGTATGGGTAAGGTTTACGGTCTACTCAGTAACAACGTGAATAAGCGTTGCCTGGCACTCATTCACGTTAGCGCTACTGAGCAGCACTGTTAACGCTTTATGTTTTGCAGGTTGAATGCCAACTTTTTAAACCTGAAATATCAACAACTTAAACAAAAATAGAAAACATGACCAATAAGTCATAGTTTTACCGTGGTGCAAGTGCACCACAAGCAAGCAGACATTAAAGAAAGCGCTTTACTCTCGCCGTCCTAAATTTAGCAGTTTCTCCCGAAGCGTCATTCAAGTACAATTTCGCCTTTACGAAACGCAACACAATTTCACGGTCAGGAGCAACAATGTTAACCGCGCAACAACTCGCCACTATGCTTTCTCTTCAGGATAAAATGAACGCCAAAGTAAACCCAGACTGGCTAAATGCTGGTTACGGATACTTACGTGCAGCAATGGTAGAGTCAGTTGAAGCAATTGAGCATCACGGCTGGAAATGGTGGAAAGCACAGCAAAAAGACTTACCACAGCTTCAAATGGAATTGGTGGATATCTGGCACTTTGCACTAAGTGCTTGCATTATTGAATATAAAGGCGATATCGCTGAATCTGCAAAAAGTATTGCTTCTGAATTAGCAAGTGGCAAAACGCTAGTAACCTTCGATGGAAAGGACTACGACGCGTCAAATCTGTCGCTTCTTGATAATTTAGAGCTCATGACGGGCCTTTGCGCCGCCAAACGCTTTAGCGTGCCACTATTCATGTTCATCGTAAGCCAGTGTGAAATGTCAGCTGACGAACTGTATCGTCAGTACGTAGGTAAAAATGTGCTCAATTTTTTCCGCCAAGATAACGGCTACAAAGAAGGCACTTACGTAAAAGTGTGGGAAGGTCGTGAAGACAACGAGCACCTGGTAGAAGTAATGGATGCCCTAGATTTAACGAAGCCAGAGTTTAGCGACTTAGTGTATGAAGGGTTACGCTCTCGCTACCCTTCTTAAAGCGACCATTGCGTTTCGTTTGACGCGATTTAGCGTCGCTGTAGTACTTATAGCCCAACACAGTTTCAACGCTTATTGCGTCTCCTTCCGATAACAAAAAGCTCTGTCATGGACAGAGCTTTTTTAATTATTGCCAAAGCAAAAGACTCAACGACGATTTTACGCGTCAACCCAAACTAATTTGTCGCTATAGCTACCTTGGATAATATCAACAAAGCGGTCTTCTAAAACATGACGCTTTACTTTGAGCGTCGGAGTCAGCAAGTCGTTTTCGATGCTCCATTCGTTTTTCATAATGACAACGCGATCCATAACCTGATGGCTTTCCAGTTTTGCGTTGATGGCTTCGAATGTTTTCTTAAGGCTTGCTTCAATGCCCGCTTTGTCTTTTTTCTGCGCTTCTTCACTAAGCACTAGCAAAGCCACAGGTTGAGGCAAATTAGTCCCCGTTACACACACTTGCTCAACAATAGGGTTTTCCATGAATTTTGCTTCAATCGGCGCTGGCGTAACATACTTACCCTTCGCGGTTTTAAAGATGTCTTTTAAACGACCAGTAATTTTAACGTAGCCATCAGCATCAATTACCCCTTTATCGCCAGTGCGCAGATAACCATCCTCAGTAAAGACTTCAGCCGTTTTTTGTGGTTCCAAGTAGTATTCCAGCATATTGCACGGCGACTTAACTTGAATCTCACCTTCTTCTGACGTGCGAATGTCTACGCCGTCGTATGGCTTGCCGATACAGCCGATTTTATCATGACGGAAAGGTACACTGCCGGTGCCATAAGCACTGTTCTCGGTCATTCCCCACCCCTCAGAAATGTAGATACCAATTTTCGCGAACCATTCAATGACTGCTGGTGCAAGTGGCGCCGAACCGCTTGCCCACAAACGTGCGTTATTAATGCCCAAGCCATCGCGAATTTTCTTCGCAACAATTTTGTTCAAAATTGGAATTTTAAGCAGCGTATCCAGTTTCTTCTGCGGCATTTTCGCTAACACGCCCATCTGAAACTTTGTCCATAAACGCGGTACCGAAATAAATAGCGTTGGCTGACAGTGACCTACATCCCGTTGGAAGGTAGTTAAATCTTCTACAAAGTGAATTTTGCCACCACTGTAGTAGCTTGAAAGCTCGACCAGTACACGCTCTGTAATATGCGCAAGTGGTAAGTAGCTCATTGTGCGATCGTTTTGGTTAATACCCAATTGATCGAGCGAGCGACGCGCTGCCCAACAAGCCGTATTGTAACTGTGCACCACCCCTTTAGGCTGACCAGTACTACCAGACGTATAAATGATTGTCATCAAATCATCCATATCAGGTACAGGCGAGTCTGTTATGGGCGCGATATCCATAAACGCTTTCCACTGTTGCTTAGTAGCAATGTTTGGATAAGGAAAGGCAACCGTTAAATATTCTGAAGGAATAGAGGCAACTTGTTCCGCAGTATTATCTAGTTTTCCAACGAACAATAGCTGTACGTCAGCATGTTTCAATACATACTGGACCGTGTCTGGACCGGCTGTTGAGAAAATAGGTACCGACACGTGACCTGCCATCATAATGCCCAGATCAGCGATAAACCACTCAGCACAGTTTTTTGAAAAGATACCTATACGGCTGCCTTGCGGGAAATCGAATTCACGTAAACGTGCTGCCACTTTTCTGGCTTGTTCGGCGACTTGCTTCCATGTGTAGTCGTGGTATTCACCGTTAATAGGCTGCGTAAGAAATACGTCGTTCCCACGGCTCTGTTCCCAGTGGTACAACATACTTAATGGCGATGTTATTACTTCCGTGGTATTTGCGTTTGCTGTCATGTCTAGCGGCATAAGTCACTCATATGTTGTTATAATGTAGCTCATTTTTACAATGATTTCACAGACTTCTAATAAGCCCTATTTTTTATTGAAAAACAAGCTTTTTAAACAAGCGTTTACATTCTATGCGACGAATAACAAGGCTTTAGAGGCTAAATTTAGTTTTCTTATAGATTTGGCTTTTGAATCTTTATGGTCTTATCTGTTAGAAAAACGCGGTAAATATCGACGTTTTACCACGCTTTAAACAACAGCGGTGCAACTTCCTCGGCGGTACAAGGCTTGGCGTAGAAATAGCCTTGGTGGAAATAACACGCTTTTCCAATCAATTCTTCTGCTTGCGCTTTTGTTTCAACGCCTTCCGCAACACAACTCATATTCAAGTTATTCGCTAACGTAATGGTTGTTGTTACCAGCGCTTCGTTTGCATTACCCGGCGCCATTTCGTTAACGAAGCTCTTGTCGATTTTTAATACCGACAACGGATAACGCTTTAAATAGCTTAAAGACGAGTAACCTGTACCAAAATCGTCAAGGGCTAATACAAAACCTTCTTTCACAAACCGATTAATCTGTCTTAACGCATTGTCACTGTCATCCATCAATACGCCTTCGGTAATCTCGAATCGAAACGCTTCTTTGGGTATATTGAACTCATCAAGCAGGGTTAGCACACCGGTTAAGTCGAATTCGGTTTTGAAGTGAAGTGCAGATAGATTAATAGAGACAAACCCCGTGAAGCCTTGGCTGTACCAGGACGACAAGTCCTCTGCCGCTCTTCGCATTGCCTGTCGTGTAACTTCTATTATGTACTTCAATTCTTCAAGTACCGGAATGAACTGATCGGGGAAAAGAGGCTCGTTATCCAGTTTTCCTCGCAGCAGTAACTCAACCCCAATAGTGGTATTAGTTCTGGCATCTATAATTGGCTGGTAGTGATTGAAGAAGCAGTCATCTGAATAGGCACGTTTTACTTTATTTTCAAGCTGTAAACGCGTTTTGGCACGTTCATTCATGTCTGTCGTAAAGTAGGTAAAGCCGCTTAATGCGTCCTTCTTCGCCGTATACATGGCCACATCAGCCTGCTTGATAAGCTCAGCAGGCTCAGAGGCGTCTTCTGGATAAAACGCCACACCAATACTGCACGAAACACGAAGCACTTCCTCTGCTAACGATATAGGCGTTTCTACTGATTCAATGATTTGTGCCACGAATGAGCTCAAGTCGTCATTGGCATTAACTTCCTCAATAACAATAACGAATTCATCGCCGCCTAATCGCGCAACGGTGCCCGACTCAGCCACAAGGTTTCGCATTCGGTTAGCTACAATGCGCAGCAGTTTGTCACCGTAGTCATGCCCAAGTGAGTCGTTAATACCTTTAAATCTATCTAAGTCAACAAACATCACCGCCACACGATGCTCATGATGACGGGCAAGCCCAATAGCATGCTCCAGTCTGTCTAGCAGCAATGTCCTGTTGACCAAGCCTGTTAAGCCATCGTAGGTCGCGATTTTCAGAAGTTTGCGCTCAGCATTTTTTTGTTCTGTGATGTCGGAAATAACAATCAGGTAATGCTCTGCAGTGTTACTTTCGCCACTTACCGCTGTTATATCAATAAGCACGTCGTAGCGCTTGCCATCAGCACCATCGATCACGGCCTCGTCTTTCCAAAAATCCCCTCCCTGCATTTCCGGTAATTTGCCAGACAGGTGTCTATTCAACGTTGGGTAACGCAAATAAAGTCGTGCCAACTGCTTGGGTAACGGCTCTTTATTATTAAAGCCGAACACGTGTTCAAAAGCTGGGTTCGCGGCAACTAAACGCTTTTCTTTATCAAAAATTAAAACCCAGTCTCGAGTTTGTCTAAAAGCGTCACTGAATAGCGTTACCTGCTGCTGAGCTTTTTGTAGTCTAAACAGTTGGCGTTGACGGGAGAGTAAATATGCTACGAATAAACTTACGATGAGCGCTGCGTAAATAGTATATGCAAGCGGTGAACGCAGAGGCGCATGTGGCATATAAAGCGTAATTTCAGCCGGTAGCACGTTATAGTCGAAACTACCTGGCGTGGGGGCAACAGAAAAAACGTAGTCACCCGGTTCTATGTTGGTAAAGGTTATTTTTGCATCGTCAGTCACGCCTTCTGTAACGACGCGATCACCGTTCAACAGCTTGTAGTAGTACTTTACTTTTCCTATGCCTGACATCGCTAATGACGAAAAATGGATTGTTAACCCATAATCTTCGTAATCGAGATCGAAATGATGTCCACTTAGGTTTTTAAGCGGCTGATTAAGCACCCTATTATCTACGGCAACTTCCGTTATAGCAGTTTGCTTACTCAGCAAACTTCTTCCAACTTCCAAGCTTTCCAATTGCGATGCAGAGAAAACCACAGCGCCGCTCGTCGAACCGTAAGCCAGTCGACCGTCCTTAAGCTTAAGGGAAGCCCCCTGGTTAAACTCAGAAACGCTTAGCTCTCGTCCGTAGATAAAGTTCTTGATTTGGCCGGTAGACGGATCGTAATTGTGTAACCCTTTGTGCGAACTAAACCAGATATTGCCTGCTTCGTCTTTTTGCAGCCCGTAAACAATGTTTGATAATAAAATATTCGATTCATTTAGGTTGTACAACGGCTCAAACGTGTCTGCGTCTATACCAACCAACCCTACGCCACTGTATGCAAGCCACAGCACACCCATATCGTCGATAACCCACGACGATATAGAGCGATCTCGGCCACGCTGTAGCTCTGAGAATCGATAGACCAATTCATGCTGAAACGTCTCTGGGTCGATTAACCACAAACCACCTTCGGTAGCAAAAAATAATCGATCATTGTGGTAATGAGACTGCCCCAAAAAACCCAGTGAAAAATTTATGTCAAAAACACGAGGGTCCAGCTCTAAAGAGGAAATTTCTTTTTCGTCCACGTCATACTTTACAAAACCTTCGTTGCCAATAAAGTACAAATCCCCTTTATCTGAAAGCATCATTCCCGTGCCATACGCATCAAATATGGTGTCATCGCCACCTTTTAATACCTCTGGCCGGTTAGCCTCCCCTGTTTCCATATCAAACAACCGTATTCCGTTGTACGTATTGAGAAACAATTCGCCACTTTGCGTTGGAACAATTTTGTCTACGGCTCCTTCACCGATAATCGCTCTTTCACTTTTTGAATACAGATACTTCTCAGACTTTTTTGTCGTGAAATCATAGTGATTAAGCCCATTTTCTGTACCTATCCAAATTTTATTAGGCTCAGTCTCGGCAAACGACCACACCACATGGCTAGTCAAAACGCTAGCCTCACCTGCTCGTTCATTCTGGATGGCAAAAATATCCGCACTTTTCACACCGAAATACAGCGCGCCAGCATAGACTGAACTTAACCAGAGGTTGTCAGATTCATCTTTGGCAATGGCGATAATTTTTTTGTTTGAAATTTCGGTGAAACCGTTATGCGGTTCTAAGATGTGTTCGTATTCCCAACCACCTGCTTTTTTACTCAGCTGATATAGCCCTTTATTAGTGCCCATCCAAAAAGCGTCGTCTTTGTACTGAACCAACGTCCACACGTTTCTGTCGGATACGACCTGTGTAAAGACATGTTCTTTTTCACCCTGAACCTGCTTGAGAAAGTCTTGTTTCTGAGCAACAAATACGCCCAAAACCGTTGAAATCCACACCCTGTCCTTATCGTCTAAAAGTAGAAACTTTGCATTGGCGTTATCGAGGTTTTCGGGAATATCACCCAGGTAATCAAGTCTACGTAAAGGCTGTTCAAAATTGTTGATATTTTTGACGTACACCCCCGATGTAGTGGCTACCAGTAAGGTGTCTTCAACGGTGATTGCCGCCCGGATGCTTTGGCTGTTACCCAACAGCGGCTCAGGGAGCTTTGCTATTCGCTCAAGGGTTTTAGTTTGCGTGTTAAATTTATGCACTTCTTCTGTCAGTGCAATGATAAGGTGCGTGTCATCTTGCCAATGAAAGGTTTCCGCATGTTGCACAAAACCTTCAAAGTCGTGGTAGTACGTTGGCTCTAATTGCACCACATCTTGAGTGGCTAAATCGAGATAATAAACTCCTCTGCCGTACACGCTAAACCACAACGCTTCAGTACCTTGCAGGGCAAGTCGATAAATGGATGAGTCTATAAGAGAATTGTCTGGACCTGCTACTCGTTTAGTTCTTACTCCATCCCAACGAACCAAACCACCTTCTGTGGCTATCCACACAAAGCCATCTTCGTTTATAACAATGTCGTTGACGATATCTTGCGGAAGGCCATTTTTGGTCGATAAAGACTGAAAGACGGGATTAGACAGTCGCGGTGAGGCCACCGCTTGTAGGCTTACAACTAAAACCAGCAGTAAAAGATAGTTGAAATATCTCATCAAAAATGGGTCGCACGTTTTAAATTTTTATTATAAACCCAAGTGTAACAGAATGTTTTAAACTTGGGCAGCTTCTAAAATGAGGTTTTTATAAACGTGAAGGAAACATCTATCGCATTGATAAATAAATATTAATTTTTCTAAAGCGTACAATATGAACAAAAGCAAAAGGCGCGTCCGACTAAATACACTTAGGGCTATTTCGATATTTTTATTTTACTCTTGCTGTACAGGAATGCGACCAACTGGAACAACCTGCCTGCGAATGCTTGGCTGTGGCGCTAGCCTGTACAAATCACCGTTCTGCCCTACATAGGTCTTTTTAATACCGCACACTTTAGCAACATTTGCATGTGCTTGAAGGTGTTGATGCTCGCCGTGAACCGGAATAGCAATGATAGGTTTTACCCAATGATACATGAGCTTTAATTCTTCTTCACAGGGGTGACCGCTGGCATGAATTGGCAGCGTGCTATCTTCACTGTGAATAACCGTTACTCCCTTTGCCTGCAGCGCTTTACTTAGTCGGCCTACACTTTCTTCATTTCCAGGAATAACTATCGAAGAAAATAGCACAGTATCCCCTTTATCTAAACTAAGGTGAGGGTGAGTGTCCTTTGCAAAACGCGCCAGCGCGGTATTTTTCTCGCCCTGGCTGCCTGTCGCTACGGCTAAAACTTCATGGGGGGAAGATAACCTAAATGTTGGGGATCGGTCACAGGTAAATCGTCTGGCCAAATGCCCTGTTGCTTGGCAATGCCGTACATGTTCATTAACGAACGACCGTACAGCGCCATGTAGCGCTTAGTTTTCTTCGCGACTTTAGCCAGCGAAATTAGCCGTGCTATATTGCTACCAAAGCATCCTACCACCGCTCTCCCCTTTAACGGCGCGATAGTGCTTAATAGGCCGTCGTAACAATTTCTCTCTGATATTGAAAAGCCCGGTTTTGTTGCATTGGTAGAGTCTCCAACCATGGCAAGAATATTCTCACTGCCTAGTCGCTTGTAAAGGCTAACGTCAAAAGGTAAACCTGTTATGGGGTTGGCATCAATTTTCCAGTCTGCTGTATGCAATACTGTGCCTACTGGTGTATTGATTTTTAGTGCGAAGGGTTCTGGAAGCGAATGAGTAATGGCTAGCCAGTTAACGCTAAAAGGCCCGATTTGCTTGGTATCGCCTGCATCGACTTCAATAATGGCAATACGGTTAGCCAATTTGCTCCTTGCAAGCTTTCGCCTTAACACTTCGGCGGTAAAAGACGTAGTATAAATTGGCTTTTGGAAACGTTCCCAAAGGTAAGGAATTGCGCCTACATGATCTTCATGGGCGTGGGTAATGACAATGCCAGCCAGTGCTTCTTTTTGTTTAGCAATAAATGAAGGGTTCGGAGCCACAACGCGATGCGTAGTGGCTTTGAACGTATTCTCGTTAGACGCTTGGCTGACGCCTTTGTAGGCAGGTACGAGAGGCTCATCAAAAGAAACCCCACAGTCAACCATTAACCATTGACCATCGTGACCATACAAATTGAGGTTCATCCCAATTTCGCCCGTTCCGCCTAACGGAAGAAACCACAAATCATCAGCAGATGGGTGCAACAAAACGGCTATTACCTTCTCTCAGAGCATTGAATATTAGTTTGACGTTTAAATCTATGAGCGCAGAGCCATCATTCGTGCAATTCAGCATTAAGTTGGTCTATCACTTCGGCCCACGCAGCGTCTTCAACAATGGCATCTTTCAAAAATGCAGACTGACTTTCATTCCAATAAGGCGCTTCATGAAGATGTTGGCTCTTGTTCAGCCCTCGATGTGTTTCAAAAAATTCAGCAATTTCTTCGTCTGAACTTCCTAAACCTAGTTGGCTGAATAGACTATTCATTGTGGGTTGCTCAGTAAACATAACGCCTCCTTGGGTTATCAATTAAGGGCACAATAATCGCCAGATACGTTGTACCCAACTAACTTTATTATGCCCCATTTGCTTACTGGATAATTACCCTTTGTCTTCCCCTTGAGATCACATCTTAAAGGTAGTCAGCGAACTCTTCTGGCGTAATCACCTCTCCTTCTTCAGCAGGTACAGGACATACAATGACCATTAATTCATCTTGCGTCATGCCCGGCACCCACTTAGTCAAAAACTCTTCGGTGCTTAATTCCATCGCTTCACAGTGTGCCCAGTCTTCGGTTGCCCACAAGAGTGCTAATTCAGCATCAGGCCAAACCGGAACACCATCTTCTTCATCAGTAGTTAGCATTACGCAGCCGTGCTCATCTTTAAGAATGAAGAGTTTCTCTTCCGCTTTAATTGTTGCAAGGCTTGCTTCTAGTCGTTGAAATGCGTTTTTTTCCAATAAAGGATGTAATTGTGACATAAGTTTCTCTCTTTAATTCTGCGATTCACATGCCTTTAAATTAGGCACCGTGAGTAAATTTATTGGCAGCGGTTAACACGCTTTAGACACGCTTTCTATTATCTCTGCTAGACCCACTCGTCTGACTTGCTTCATGCTGTGCACATACACCTTAAACGATACGTTTTCTAACGTTTCAATTCTGGTCACTTTCACACTACCGGGTAACTGACTCTCAACGTTGGTCGGTAATACGGCAATACCACCTTCGCTCTGTAAATTGTTGAGCGCAAGATTCAACGAATTGGTTCTTAACTTTGCATCGCGAAGTTGAGGGTAAGCAGTAAGCAACCAGTCTCTTGCCTTAGTTCCCCAATCAATAGCCACAAAATCTGCTGCATCAATAGTCTCAGACGCTTGTCCAATTCTATATAGCGCCAAATCCTGCTCTAGCAATACATCACTGTTTACTTCTTCAGATTTCAACGGTTCAGTGGAGAATGATAAGTCTGTCACCCTTTCGTGCAATTGTCGCGAAAGGGTATCTAACGTAAGAACTTCAGCCTTTACTGACCAATCGGGAAACGAGTTGTGTAGGTGACTGAGCATCTGAGGCAATAACAGCTCGCTCGCCAGCTGTGTTGCGCCGCAAACAACATATTCAGAGGATTGAATTTGGAGCTCTTGTTTTGCTTCGTTTAGCGTTGCGCATAATTGCCTAGCGTAAGGCAGAAGTTTCTCACCAGATTGAGTGAGCTGTATACTGTTGCGTTGCCTAATAAAAAGCGTGGTATGAAAATACTCTTCAAGTAGCTTTATGCGCGCACTGACTGCAGATTGAGTAAGGTAAAGGTTTTCAGCCGCTTTACCAAAGTGACGAGTTTTTGCCACCTCTATAAAGGTGGTGAGAAAGCGTATATCCATGCTTATTGTACAACCGAATCAAAGTGGGTCTAAATTGACACAGATAATACGGCAAGTAAACACAAAAGCACAGAAGCGCACCGCTATAAACGGTACGCTTTATTAAAATTTCACCAACTCGCTGAATTAATACTCTTCTTGGTGCAGGCGACGCTGTTTGTCACGGCGTTGCAGGTCACGCTTCTGCTTTTCCTTTACATTACTTTGACGTTTGGAATTTGGCTTTTTAGCGTGAAAATCTTCCTCTTCTACCGAGTCCCATTCATCACGCTGGTAACGATAGTCTTTACTCATTGACTTCTCTGGGTTGTTAACACACCTCAATTATTATCTTAAGCGACAAAATAGAAAACGAATTTTAATCATCGTAGCGACAAGAATTTTTGATTATTCCCATCAGTGATTTTCATAGACTTTTAACGTCCAACTCATTTACGCTCGTGTAATAGCGACGCCCGTTGCAGGGCCAATAAATAAAAACTAACATTTTACTTTAATTTCAGAAACTTAGACATATCACGCTTGAGGTTATGCCCTCGCACTTTCTGTATACTTTTCAAACGTAATCTAAAATTTAGTGTTAGATTTTATACCGTTAAAAATTTTTTATTGATAAGAGAAAAATCTTTTGTTTTATCTTCGTTTTTAATTATCTTAAAAGTGCGCTGAACAAAACATTACGTTGGGTACAACATGAAAAGTTTAGCTATTCGACAATCTGCAAAACCTTATATTGACCGTCAGAAGTTTCCATACGGTTTTCGTAAATCAGGTGACTTCAGTATTACTGAAGCCGATCTTCTAACCCACTACGGCAAAACACTGCTAGGACTTGAAAGTGGCGAATTGTCGCCTGAAAGTGATGATGAGAGACATTTCGTCGAATTCGTTACGGGTAAAGTTGAAGCTAGCAATAACCTAGAAAAAGCCTGGGCGAAATACGTCAGATTAGCAAGGGGCAAAAAGCACTTCTACACCCTTCACAGCAGTGCGAGTAACCAATCAGACTATGATGAAGACTACTCCGATGAAGAATTCGATGTAGCATAATGCTACAGCATTACTAAAAAGCTCGCTCCGGCGAGCTTTTTTGTTATTGAACAAATGATCTCAATCAACTTCAGACAAGAACAAAATGAAGAAACATTAAGGACTGTCTACACTTAGTAGTAATACAGAGTGATGTGCAGTGAATTGTGCATTTCACTCTGAAAAACGAGCCCATGCAAAGGAGGCGCAACGATGATCATTAGTTCAAAACAGCTTACTCACTTTTCTATACATGCCCTAGATGACAAAGTGGGCGGCATCCGCGATATCCTTTTCGATGACGAAACCTTCACTGTTCGCTACTTGGTCGCAGATACCAATACTTGGCTACCGCTTAGCCGTAAAGTGGTGATATCACCTATATCTGTCAAACAGTTAGATGAAGATAGTGAGTCTGTTCATATCAATATGACAGTTGATACATTAAAAAACAGCCCCTCTATTGACGAACATAAGCCTGTGTCACGTGAATACGAAGAAAATCTCTTCAAATATTTTGGTTACGGATACTACTGGATTGGACCAGGAGCTTGGGGGGAGTTCGCACATCCAAATGAACTGGTCGAATTACAGCGCGCTGAAGAGTCTGAAACTGAAAACCCGAAAAAGAGCACCAACCACCTAAGAGCAGTGGGCGAAGTTGGTGGATATGAAGTTGCTACAACCACTGATAACGTTGGCCACATCAGTAACTTCGTCATTGACACCGAAAGCTGGAAGATAATCATGCTAGTGGTAGATACCAACAACTGGCTTCCGGGTGGCAAACATCTCGCACTTCTACCTAGCGATATTGAAAGTATCGACTGGGCGGCGCACAGCGTAGTAGTGAATTTAAGTCACGACGAATTGGTTGATAGACCTGAAGTGGAAAGTGAAAAAATATCTGAAGAAGGCTATGTGCCTATGCTTTGCGAGCAATTGAATAAAAAAGGAAATTAATAACCGAAGAATGTCACTGTTGGCGATTTTTAGTTAGGAACTTTACAATGTCCGTTGTTGAAGGCGGACATTGTAGCTTAGGATACAAAAAGAAGATTACTCGCAGAAAAATTCGTACATCAAAGCAATCAAACGCTTGACGCGCTCGTCTGCTAAGCGGTAGTAAATAGTTTGACCTTCCCTTCTTGTGGCCACCATCTTTGATTCTCGCAATAAAGCAAGATGCTGAGAAATCACTGGCTGCGAGACGCTAACAACTTCGAGAAGTTCGGTTACCGATTTTTCCTCTTTCAGCAACGAACAAAGCACCATAAGGCGTGTTTTATTCGCGAATTGCTTTAGGAAGATTTCGGCTTCCGCAGCGTGTTCCATTATATCATCTGAACCTATTACCATATCCTCGGACATAAGCACTCTCTATCTGTAAAGTATTTCGGCACCAATTTAGCCATTTACTATACTAAAGTATAAGACATTTTGCCGACCTGCCAATTTATGCGACGAATCCCTGTATTTTACATTGTTTTATTACGCTGACATCAATATGTTAGATTTTACTTATTTTAACCAGGTTTAGGCAAAAAGGAAAAGTATGCTTATAGACATGAAGACTCGAATAGAAAACATAGACGATAACTTACGCACTGTATCTGCGGAGCAAGCGGCCACTGAGTGCCGAAACAATAGCGGTATACTGATTGATGTACGGGAGAGTGCCGAAGTTGCCAATCAGCCCGTACCTTCTGCGCTTCACATACCACGCGGCGTGCTCGAAATGAAGGCACTGGAACAGTTTAAAGATGCTTCAGCGCCACTTTATATTCACTGTGCATCGGGCATTCGAGCAAAACTAGCAGCAGAGCAACTTATAAAAATGGGCTATGAGAACGTTTCGGTGGTGACATGCCCTGTACCCACGATAAACCAAGCAAACCGAAAATGACTTCTTAACCACGTGTATGCTATAAGTATCGTTAATTAAGAGTTTTAAGGCGCTGTATGCTGAAATCTACGTTAGAACAATGGCGAATGTTCAAAGCCGTCGTCGATGCAGGCGGCTTTAATCAAGCTGCTGCTGAAGTTCACAAAAGTCAATCGAGCGTTCACCACGCGGTTCAAAAGCTTGAAAACGCCATTGGTGTGTCGTTGTTTGAGAATATTGGACGTAAAGTCCAGCTTTCGCCGCAAGGCGAACTTATGTATCGCCGTGCCTCTTTTTTGCTGAGCGAAGCACACAAGCTCGAGGCCGTTGCCAATAGCCTTCAATCTGGCACAGAAACAACTTTACGCATAGCGGTGGATATTATTTTTCCGTCTGAAATGCTTTATAACGTGCTAGCGAAAGTTTCTGCTGAGTTTCCGCTGCTTCGTATCGAGATAGAAGAAACTGTGCTCAGTGGCGCAAATTCACTTTTGAGCAATGGTAAAGTTGATTTAGGCATCTCTCCTTTCGTATTTCCAAATGGCTTTAGCGAAGACTTGTGCGAAATTGAGTTTGCAGCTGTCGCTCACGCCGACCATCCACTACACCAATTAGATAGAACGCTCACACTGGAAGACTTAAAAGCGCATCGTCAAATTGTGGTAAGGGATTCATCTGCGGAGCGTAAAGCTGATGTGGGCTGGTTAGGTGCAGAGCAACGCTGGACCGTAAGCCACGTTAGAACGTCATTAGATATTATTGCTCAGGGGTTGGGTTTTGCGTGGCTGCCTATAGCAATAATTAAAGATGAGCTTGAAGACGGTACACTCGTTCCCCTTCCCCTGGATAATAATGCAGCATTGCGTAAGGCGCTCCTTTATCTGTCTTTTGAAGACGGCGATACGTTGGGGCCAGCTGCCCGTGCTTTTATTGGTGAGCTACGATATCAAACAATGAACCTTCCATCGTCAGATTTTATGCTCGATTCGTGTACTGAGTAGTTTGACCATCAGCTTAGAGCGACTGCAAGGCGTTCAAATCCAAGTATAAAGCCAAATACCGATAATGAAACACCAACTAACGCCACAGCACCATCGTCTGTGGCCATGCCTATTGCCATAATAAAAACAGCAAAAGCGGGAATAAGGCCCATAAAGGGAATAAGCTCCAGAGGAATCATTACAAGTCCGCAACCTGCACAACATAATGCGATGAGTGATCTGAACACAGGCTGGCGCATGAAAAAACACCGAGGAACTAAAAAGCGGTCTACGCGTACTGCATACGGTTTAACCTTTTCGACAATGTAGCGAAGCTGATCGGCGTCACAGTTTAGTTGCATCACTTTTTGCGGTAACCAAGGATGCCTACGACCGAGTAAAATTTGCAACGCGATGAGTAAAATTGTCCCACCCGCTAAAGATGGGATCCCAGGGATGGCCCCAATCGGTGTGCAAGCGATAAAAGATGGCAGCGCCAACATTGGTCCAAAGCCTCTTTTCTCCATCACATCCCAGAACTCAGCAAACTCGAACGTATCTTGTCTTGCTCGCGGCTGCATTTTCCCCAACAACTCGTACAAGGTCATTGATCTTACAGCTGTTTTCCCCCACATCTTCAATTCCTTTGATATCACATTACCAGCGAACGTCGCGCTAATCAGACGGGCTCCTCGCCTAATTAATATACATTTCTTGCACCTACTCGATTTACCATAGTGAGACTGCAAGTAACCTTAGACAGGCAAATCGTGCGAAAAATATGCCATCGATTGCATGTGACGGTGTGTTGAAGACAGGAATACTTTTTGCAAATGCCCCTGATAAGTAGAATAAAATCACCTAATAAAACAAAGACAGATATAGACATTCTGTACTTTAGTGCGATGTGTACCGCTGATCGCAAAGAGTTGATAAATTAGAAGAAGGTAGCGCAACCGTCTATCCCTGGCATCCAGGCAAATGTTCAAGATTTCCGGCTTGCTTGAAGCGCTTAGATATTTTCCGATGCGCTTACACTTTATTAATTTAAACCAGCGTATAAATAAACTTTAAATATGCGCTTTAGCATTCAGTTGTTAATAGCGTATGATAAAACTATAACATTGATTCTATTCCATATTTTTTCTGAATAGGAAACGAAAGAAGAGAGGGACATCCACGTGCTTACCGTACTTTTAGTTGATGACGACGCCGAGTTCACAGAAGTAGCTTGTACTATTATCGAATTTCTTGGCCACGAAGTACTTACCGCTGCCACACTCAAAGAAGCCCGCGATTGGTTAGAGAAAGAAACCTTTGACCATGTACTGCTTGATTTCATGCTACCCGATGGAAGCGGCGCGCACTTGTTCAATGAGTTAGATGCACTTCCTAAGCGCCCTCGCGTTACTTTGATAACGGGTCACCCTTCTGTGAAAAGCGTGATAAAGGGTCTGTGTGGCCCCACGGTCGACTACCTTGTTAAGCCAATTCAACGGGAGGAAATAGAGGCTGTATTAAGTCAAAAGCCAAAAGAAAAAGCACCTGCACAAGAAAAAATAGAGAAACATTTTGACTTGTTGATTGGTGAATCGCCAATTATGAAAGAGCTCTACAAGCTGATTTCTAGAGTGAGTAAAACCAGCGCTAACGTAATGCTGCTTGGTGAAAGCGGTGTAGGTAAAGAAGTGGTGGCTGCCGCAATTCATCGTGCTTCAGAAAGTGAAGGTCCCTATATTGCAACCAACTGTGGTGCATTCTCAAAAGAACTAATAGGTAGCGAACTTTTCGGTCACGAAAAAGGAGCATTTACCGGCGCTGTAGGACGTAAAGAAGGTGTTTTCGAACAAGCTGAGGGCGGCACGCTCTTTTTGGACGAAATCACAGAAATGCCCATTGATATGCAGCCCAACTTACTTCGCGTTTTAGAAAACAAGGTTGTTATTCGTGTGGGCGGAACGAAGACCATCCCGGTGAGCTGCCGCGTTGTATCTGCCACGAACCGAACAATGGAAGAGATTGCGCAAAGCAAAGTACTGCGCGAAGACATCTACTTCAGACTTGCGGTGTTCCCAATCACCATTCCTCCGCTACGTGAAAGAAAGGAAGATATTCCATTACTAGCAAAAACCTTTATTGCTGAATTCAATAAAGATAATGGCTCGCAATTTAAGTGGGAAGATAGTCAACTCGATACGTTACAAGCCTACGACTGGCCCGGCAACGTGCGTGAACTAAGACACTTTGTGCATCGCGCTGCCATTATGAGCGACCCTGAAAAGAGTGAGATTGAATTACCAAAAACCATTGAGTCACCATTTGCTCAAAAACAGAGTACGACACCGGCACTTCAAGCCGGTAGAACCATTGAAGACGTGGAAAAAGAGCTAATTTATGCCACGTTGGAAAAAGTGAATGGCAATAAGACCACCGCAGCAGAAATGCTGGGAATTAGTACAAAAACGCTTTACAACCGTCTTCATGCATATGGTGACTTAAGTAAAGACGACTAAGTAAGAGGTATTCGGCATGACTAGCGAAGAATTTTCTCGACTAAGTGTTTATGTGCATGATGCACGCAAACCATTAAACAGAATATCAATGCAAGCTGAGCTAGTAAAAATGGCATTAAACGGTGACGTTCCACCTGAAAAGGCATTGGTGGCGTTGGATAAAATAATAAGCAGTGCTAAAGACTGCAGCCATACTCTTGCTGAAATGACATCAGAGTTAAGTGGCAATGTTTCGGATTAAGTAAATGATTACTAAAGTATTGTCTTCACTATACAGTTGGATAATTTTAGTTGTTCTGGTCATTATTGTAATAACTGCTAATTCATTTTACGTAGTTAGTACATTGAATGACCTTTCTGCTCTGGAAGCGCGGCTGTTCACTACGAACCGTGTTATCAATGCAGTTAACCGCCTTCACGTTGCTGTACTTCGCGTGGAGTCTGGTCAGCGCGGCTATATGCTAACTGGCGATGAAGAATATCTTACCGACTACACCGAAACGTTAAGTTCATTGGGCGAATTAATGGACGAAGTTGAGGTAAGCTCCTTTTCATCTGATATAGAAGGGCAAACTAATCGCATAGAGAACTTTCTTTCTCTAACCAAAGCAAAAGTCAATGAAGTGATTGAAGTGGTTGAACTGTATAAAGAAGGAAAAGAGCAACAGGCTATTATTTTGGTTAATAGTGACAAAGGCCTAAAACTCTACAAACAGTTTGAAGCTTTATTTAGAGAAATCGACGGTTCGGAACAAGATATGCAGGGTACTCACTTAGCCAACCTAATGAGCCTAAGACGAGACTCTGTTAATACGCTGATCATTTCCTCTGCAACGACTCTGCTACTGATTATTACGGTATTTTTATTGCTCAAAATAAATTCCCGTGAGCATGAGAAGTATCAAGCTGATCTAGAGTCTGTTAACGAAGATCTAGAATCTCGGATAGCAGATAGAACGCAAGAGTTAAGTGTTTATTCAGACGAATTAGCACGAAGTAATAGAGAGTTGGAAGATTTTGCCTTTGTGGCGTCACACGATCTTCAAGAACCATTAAGAAAAATTCGGGCATTTGGTAACCGCTTAGAATCGGGCTACAACGACGTGATAGACGAACGAGGCAAAGACTATCTTGCGCGCATGCTCAATGCAGCAGAGAGGATGTCCATGCTTATTTCAGACCTTCTCGCCTTTTCTCGCGTTTCCACACGAGGTAAAGAGTTTGACGACGTTAATCTAGGCACCGTAGTGGATAGCATCATGGGCGATTTGGAAATCGCTATCGATGAAAAGTCTGCGCAAATAAATGTTAGCGATATGCCGACTATTCGCGGTGACAAATCGCAATTAGAGCAGTTGTTTCTAAACTTGGTGTCTAACGCACTGAAATTTCAGAGCGAGGGCGTGAGGCCTGAAGTAACGATATCTGCAAGGGACGCGACGGAAGAAGAAACGAAAGACATTCTGCTTGCTGAAGAATATGACTGGACAAAAATCACCGTATCAGACAACGGTATAGGGTTCGAACAATCATTTGCTGAAAAAATATTTGCCCCTTTCCAACGCCTTCACGGTAGAAGTGAATACAAAGGTACGGGGATTGGGCTTGCCGTTTGTCGTCGTATTGTAGAACGCCACAACGGTCAAATAACCGCAGTTAGTTCTCCCGGAAAAGGGGCAACGTTCTCGATAATAATACCCAAAAATAGTGAACCGTTTGGTTCTAACAACAATAATGGAGAAACACACAATGACGCGTAAACAAACTCAGCCTATCAATATACTTATGGCGGACGATGACGAAGACGACCGCCTACTTACGGTTGACGCGCTCAAAGAGAGCCGCGTTCTAAACAACCTGTTTTGTGTTGAAGATGGCGTTGAATTATTAGAATTTCTTCGACATGAAGGTAAATATACAGATCCTGCATCGGCACCGCGACCTAGTCTTATTTTGCTTGATCTAAATATGCCAAGAAAAGACGGTAGAGAGGCGCTGCAAGAACTGAAAAATGACCCCAAGCTTCGCAGTATCCCGGTGGTAATTCTCACTACCTCTAAAGAAGAGGAAGATATGCTTCGCGGTTATGATCTAGGTTGCGCATCTTACATTACAAAACCAGTGAACTTTGAAGGATTGGTTGAACTAATGCGCGCGCTCGGACGTTACTGGATAGAGTTCGTAGAATTACCACACGAGTAAAAGAGGTACTAGATGACAGAGGTAATAAAAATTCTGTTGGTAGAGGATGATGAAGATGATTACTTCTTAACCTCTGATTATCTAGCGCAGTGCGAGTCACCTACGTTTGAGTTGACGTGGGTGACAAATAGCTTAGACGCAGTAGAGGCATTAAAGACACAAAGTTTCGACTTGTGTTTGTTAGATTACTTACTGGGTGCTGAGAACGCGATTGATGTACTGGGTGTTTTAAAATCTAACCAGTTCAATCTACCCGTGGTGATACTTACCGGACAGTCGGATGCTACCGTCGATGAAATGGTCATGCGAGCAGGTGCCGCAGACTATTTGCAAAAATCGGAAATTGAATCACCGCGGTTTATGCGCACGATTAGATACGCCATGGTTCGCCGTGACATCGAGAACGAGCGAATTGAGCGGAACAAAGTAGAGCAAAAGAACAAGGCCAAAGATAAGTTCCTTGCGCATTTAGGGCATGAGCTGCGCACCCCCCTCACCTCTATTCTTGGCTACACCGAACTGCTTATAGACGATGCGAGAAACAGCCCTTTTCAACAAGAGTTATCTATTATCCACTCTAATGGCAAGCACCTGTTAAGCCTACTCAATGATTTGCTAGACATGTCGCGGATAATGGCAGAGAAACTTGAACTCAACATTAAAGAAGTGAACTTAAGCGCGTTTTTGACGGACATTCACTCATTAATGCGTTTGAATGCCAAAGACAAAGGACTAAGCCTTAACGTTGTTTCCAAAACAAAAATACCAGAGTTTATACACACAGATCCTACCCGCCTTCGTCAGGTATTGTTGAACCTAATTTCGAATGCGGTGAAATTTACCGACAAGGGCAGTATCACGCTTACCATCTCTCTCGACGAGCCGTCTGAAAACGATTCGAGTCAAACACTGCTGCGATTTTCTGTAGATGATACAGGTATCGGCATGCCGCCTGATAAGCTCATCAATATTTTTCAGCCTTTCGAACAAATAGAAGATGTGATGCGTGCCAATCATGGCGGAGCAGGACTTGGACTAGCCATTTGTAAAGAGCTTGTCACTAAACTGGGCGGAGACATTGATGTTAAGTCTCGTTTAGGAGAAGGCAGCACATTTACATTTGATATAAACCCTGGCGATGTTTCTGAACAGCCTCGTGTAGATCTTGAATTAGGCCAAATTCAACCTGTCGAGTCTAGTAGCATCAATTTAAACGTAACTGGACGCGTATTAATTGTTGATGACTTGCGAGAAATTCGACGGCTAACTGGTCACCTTGTGAGTCAATCTCAAGCTGATATTAGCTACGCTGAAAATGGCGTAAAAGCACTAGAAGCCGTGTTGCAGGCGGATGAACACAACCGGCCCTTCGATCTCGTTTTAATGGATATTCACATGCCAGTGATGAATGGCATAGAAGCCCTGCATGCGATTAGGCGACATGGGCAGGATATCCCAGTGATTGCCGTGACAGCAGCAAGCCGCAAAGGCTTAAGAGAATCGTTAATTCGCGAAGGGTTTAACGACGTAATTGGAAAGCCCATTGACCGGTTTGCACTGGCTAACTTGCTTTCGCAATACCTTCCGCCAGGTAATCACGTAACATTCACCAACGTGGAAGCCCAAGTTGCAGACATGCCAATGAACAAGCCGTATGCTCCAGAGGACGAGACCGCTTATCGAGGGCTTGCAAACCCTAGGCAAGCAGAGCAGAAAATGCCGTCTACCGATTCAAATGGTAATTCAGATCAGCCTGCCAATAAGCACATACTTGTGATTGAAGACGATGAGGATGCGGCGGAGTTACTGCAATTGTTTCTTTCCCACTTAGGTCATACGGTCACTACTCAGTACAGCGGTGCTGAAGCATTACAGGCTGCAGAAAATCAAAGTTTCGATCACATTCTTATGGACCTTACCCTTCCCGATTACAACGGTTACGACTTAGCGAGTGAGCTCAAGCAAAAGCTACCAGATGCCATCCTTACTATTGTAAGCGGTCACGAAGCGGACTCCGAAGCGATGACAACCATAGGGATCGACAGTGCATTGCTCAAACCTGTCACCAAAGACGATTTAGCCTCGGTAGTGGGCTGAAAAGTTAATTTTATCGTTGCCAACTTGTATCGAATATCGAAGGTTAAGCAGCGCATCATCAAGACCAAGAAAATATTACAGACGTAAGACACAACAGTGTGTGAGACTTGCACATAAGCACCTCACGCAACAATAGAAAAATAAAAATAAACCATGTAAAACAGTAAGATAATAGTTTGGTATACCAGTTGCAGCTATCTATGTGAACCCCAAATATTAAGGAGAGTATTATGGCTACACAAGCTTCAGCTAAATCGCAAACAGTTAAACGTAACGGTACAAACAACGTGGCTGAGCCGAGTCACCCAGTAACGGATCAACTGAAAGATTCTCTTCATGCGTCAGTAGACAAGTTAGCAGACAGTGCAGGCATTGCAGAGGAAAACATTCGTCGCACTGCGACAGCGTCTGCAGAGAACATGTCAGCGAGAAAGCGTCTGGCACAGCAAAAATGGCAGGCGTCGAAAGTACGTAGATATGCCATTGAGAACCCAGTAGCGACAGCGGGTATCGCTTTCGCAGCAGGAATGTTAGTGACGTCACTTTTACGTAAGAAGTAATACCATGACTGTACCAGATTTTCGAAGAGCAAATTTCAATTTGTGCACAGAAAATCCTTTTCGCCTGACGCCGCCCGCGGCGCAGGTGAATCCAAATGTTACAAGCAACGGTGACAATGCTAACGCTGCATCAGCAACCTCGGAACACGCTGCACAATACAAGTCAACACAACAGAACAAGGCAACACAACAGAATTACCCCGACCCATCGTTTTCGGATATCTTCTCGGCTTTCTCAGAAGCATTTACTCAGAGGAAAGCGCAGGGGTTGGCGTTTTTAGAGCTCACTAACAGTGAATTGATGCTCATTAAAAAGAGTTTCTTTGTTACAGTCTTTGCATGCTTAGCGGCATTTGCAGTGGGCACAGTATGTTGGCTCATTTTAAACATCGCCATTGGCGCTATACTTCATAGTGTGGGCGTTAGCTATGTGGTAGTTCCACTCCTGTTGTTGGTGTTCAACAGCATTGCGGTCTTTTGTTTATTTAAGCTTGCACAAAATGCATTTAATTACCTAAGCTTTAGCAGACTCATACAAACGTGGCGACGGGTTTTCGGATAGTGAAAATGCTTACCATTGCGTAAAAAGCCACCGCCAATAGTGAGGAAAAGCGATGAACATTTTTTTTAAATCGAATATGAAAGATATAGCACAGAAAGAGCATGCTTATTTTTCGCAAAAACATCATGCAGATGTTGCACTTACACAAGCAAAGAGGCAATGTAAACTGATGATGGGAAAGCCTGAAACATTGCTTGGCATTGCAACCCTTGGCGCATACAAGGGTGCGGTAGATGCAAAACCCAAAGCAAAACGCAATCAAGCCCTAATGGCAATAAGTAGGACTGCGCTATTGTCGCTATTTCAATGATCACAGTACTAAGGAATATGTGAGATGAACAACAAAAAAAATATGAAGAAAAGCCGTTTGATGCTTGCCTGCGTTGGTGCGGCGTTTAGCCTTGCAATAGTAGGTTGTTCATCGACCCCTGTAGCAGCCCCTACCCCTTATAAGTCAGCGAGTACCAAAGCTGCCTATGGCTATTCAAGCGAAAAAATCTCTGAGAACGAATACAAGGTTCTTTTTAAGGCAACAGACAAGACTCCTGCTGATAAAGTACAGCAATATGCCCTTTACAGAGCAGCGGAAATTGCACAAAAACAAGGTTTTACTTATTTGGCCATCGTTAAAACCAACGTGGATAAAAAGCCAGTTGTTGCGCGAGAAGTTATGGCGAATAAGGAAGAGCCCGTGGCATTTCAAACAGACAGGCAGTGCACTATGTCAGGCTGCGATGAAGTGGCACAGCCTATGGCCGTCCCAAGCTCAAACGACGTTGTGAAAACTCAAATTAACGACATCTACTTTACTATTGATGTAATGATGGCGAATGATAAAACGCGTCTAGGTAAAAATGCTTTCACTGTCTTAGAGGTACTATCAGAGCCTCTAGAGCCAAAAAATGGCAACTAGCTGAGCGTTTTGCCGCTCACTAATGCTCTGAAACATCAGTTTTAATAGAAATGCTTTTCAGGCCCTAGTTGCAGTTACTGAAAAGCATCGCTCAAACACATGAGCAAAACCGTAATATGTTTCAAAGCCAACAACCGGTGCACTAGTCTTTATTACTTTTCTGTTGTGGCTAGCGGTCCATTGGTTAACTGCATTCTTCACTTTTCTACAAACTTGGCCAGTGTCATATTCGTTTCTTCTTGAAAGAGTCGATGACACTGCTGCTATCACAGCCCTTTTCTCTAATTTAAAGCCTCTAGTCTAAAGACTCTAATTTATAGCTGTTATTCATTCTCCTGAAGTGCTCCTTGCATTTTTAATGACCCGTTAATCTTCTATTAATGTTGTACAAAAGTCTCCGTCATCATAGCTCGCTATCATTAAACCCATGAACTGCAGAGCAGATTTATACACCTCTATCGACAACGTTGTAGCGGTACTGCTCTAAGCAATTGAATCAGTTAATAGCACATATTTATTTTGCAAATGACTAAGGAGTCAGGCGATGAGAAAGCTAAGCACGTTAATGACAAAAACTACCCTTGTAGCAGCTACAGTAATGTTGGTGACTGGTTGCAGTGCAGTGGCAAAACCGCAGATGGAGCATTCAGCTAGTTCGAATGTTCCGGCGTTAAAAGCTAAAGCACTCGACAACGCATTACTTTATTCCGACGAATGTATTACTGAGCGAGAAGTGGTAACGGCACAAAAGATGTGGGGTGACGGCATAGTGCGAATTGGTGCAGTATTTAGCAATGATGGTGATTACTCTGGCGAAGCCGCAGATTTCATCCAAGCTATGTATGGTTACGATTTAAGCAGCGTACTGTTTAAACCAACGCTTGCAGCTAACGACCAGTTCCGTTCAAGCTTCGATGCTGCGCTTTCATACTTTGTTGGCGGTAATGACGCTTACGAAGAGGACAAAGGCTTTGCAATAAAGCCATACACAAATGTGAAATTCGATAATGTGGGTATTATCAACAACAGCTGTCGCATGGCCGTGGCGATGGGCAACTACTTCTTTACCGATACAAAAGGTGGCGAAACGAAGGTGGAATACACGTTTGCCTATGTCAAAGATAGTGACGGCGACCTGCGTATTGTTGCTCACCAATCTTCGTTACCTTACAACCCAAACGGTAACTAAATAGGCCATTGCCCCTCCATTCTTAGGAAGTGTGAGGGGCGAAACACTCTCCCTTTGCAGGCAAGGCGTCCCTTCCCTTTCGCTTTGCCTCTTTTTTATTTTCAACGAGAAAAACTATGTGCGCAAAACGAATTATGACGCGTTGCGTCTTACTACTTGTGATGGCGATGACAGCCGGCGTTAAGTCACACGCCGAGTCAGATTTTCAATCTTGGAATGCCCTCGCACTCACTGGAAATGCCGATGATAAAGGTAAATGGCAATTTTGGTTTGACGGTCATTTGCGCTTTAAAGACGACGCATCTCGGCTAGGCGTTTCTATCGTTCGTCCCGGTGTCGGCTACAAACTTTCAAGCGATACGACCTTGTGGCTGGGTGTTGCGAGAGTAACGATAGACTCAGACAACGGTTCAATTGAAGAAGACAGGGTGTGGCAGCAAGCTACGTATTCATTAAGCAAATTTATGGGCGGTACCATTTCAGGTAGAAGTCGTTTGGAGCAGCGATTCAGGAGCGATGAAGGCGGTGATACAGGCTATAGGTTTAGACAATTTATACGGTGGTCGAAACCTTTAAATGAGCAATGGTCAATAGTCGTGTGGGACGAGGTATTTTGGGCTTTGAACGACACAGACTGGGGCCAAAATAGCGGGTTTGATCAAAATAGACTTTACGTGGGACCGGCCTATCACCTCAACAAGAAATGGCGCGTCGAGATGGGATACTTACATAATCATATTGCGTCGCCAGGCGCCAATTCAGACGCCATAACAAACCACAACCTTGCTCTCACGTTCTTCGGAAGCTGGTAAGGATCAAAGAATACCCCCAGCCAAAGGCCCTTAACACACAAAGAGTAAAGTTGGGTGACTAGGGCCTTACACAATCATGTAAAAAATGCATTCGTACGTGTAATCGTGACGTTAATTGCCTGCAGATACGGCCTGACAACCAGAGAAAAATTAAATTATATCAATATATTTCAATAACTTAAAAAACAGGCACAAAGATAGCATTAGTTAAAGTGAAAGTAACGGAAGCAATACGAGGATTTAGTTATGTTAGGTTGGGCAATCACATTTTTTATCATCGCCATTATTGCAGCAGTTTTTGGTTTTGGAGGCATCGCAGGTGCAGCAACAGGTATCGCACAGTTTCTTTTCTTTGTGTTTATCGCGTTGCTCGTAATCTCACTTATCGCAAATGCGTTACGTGGTAGAGCACCAAGAGCCTAAGAGTTAGAAGTATTTTAATAGGAAAAAGGAGTAAGGATATGTTTTCATTTAAAAACTTATCAAAGGTACTAGTAGCATCAGCATTTGCACTATCACTAGCAGCTTGCGGTGACGGTGAAGCGGAAGACGCAGGCGAAGAGCTAGACGAAATTGTTACCGATGCAGGTAATGCCGTTGAAGACGCTTGTGAAGATGTGAAAGAAGGCGTAGACGCTGAAGATAAAGACTGTTAATCACGTTTTTATCAAAAAAGGGCCAGACAATTGTCTGGCCCTTTTTGTATTTACAGTCGACGTGGTTTGACCTAACTGGTTAGTTAAGACACTTCTTCACCACCTAACTCACGAGCAAGATCGTCTAGTGTAGATAGCGTCGAATCAAATTCACCTACGCCGTAACGGTATTTTACACTCACGTGATGATCCGTACGCCCGAACTTCACTCTTAACCCTTCTGCGTCAATATGCTTCACGGTATTCAAAAAGCGATAGGCAGACATTTCTGTTTCAAATTGAAACTCAACACTGTTTTCCATTTAGGCTTTCCGTTTAAGCAACAATTTCAGGATGAGTATCAATAACTGAAACAACTCGTTGCAGCAAATGGTTATCTTCTTCGCTTATCGAGTCGTATGATAACCAGTCAGCAAGAATGTCGGGAGCTGTTGCCGCTTCGCCTTGTTCCAACTTAGAT
This sequence comes from Alteromonas sp. CNT1-28, assembly GCF_022348345.1. Lineage (NCBI taxonomy): Bacteria > Pseudomonadati > Pseudomonadota > Gammaproteobacteria > Alteromonadales > Alteromonadaceae > Alteromonas > Alteromonas sp. CNT1-28. Next base: position 41,695 of record NZ_JAKREZ010000022.1, read on the forward strand.
GTCATCATTTGTAGCTGTACGCTAGAGCGTATAGATGCGTCTGCATCTGGGCTTGGCATACCAGTTGCGACTTCTAATGCTACCGTCAACCATTGTCTATCGTGCTGAGTTGTTTTATTTCCAGTAGACTGACCCAATACGCTTGACCAACGCTTCCCTAACGTTTCCGCTAGAGATTGCTCATCACCACTTCCCTCACCTACACTTAGCTGTAGTAAAGAAATCAGAGCCTGAGCTCGCGCCAATCGGGCTTGAGATTGTGCATTTTTCGCTTGCGCCGCGCGCTTACTTTCAAGTGAATCAATCTTTTTATCTACTTTCGTACGTTGCGCTCTAGGCAAGTCGGTTAACTGAGCGCGAACGTCGCTTATTGATTGACTGAACGTTGCATCATCGCTGTTGATGTCAACAGCTTCCACTTGCTTGAGTAGCGAATCTACTAACGCGTTAAATGCATTATTCTGTACTTTCCGCTCGGCTTTTAAACGTTCAAATACGGTGTCATTGGCAGCTTTAAATGCTGCCCACAACATACTCTCTTCACGTTTACCTGCATGGCCTACTTGCTTCCATTGGCTTTGCAATTGCTGAGCCTTGTCGGCAGCGCCAGCGACATCTTCTTCCGTAGCAAGTTGACAAGCTTGGGTGACTAACGCACGCTTTTGGGCTTGGTTGTCACTTTGCCATTGATTTACTTTAGCCTGAATGGGCGATGATACCGCCTTCCATTCTTGCTTCAGCTGTTCATAAATTTCACGTTCAACCTGACCTGCAGCGTGCCACTGTTTAGACACTCTATCGAAAACTTTCACTAACTCGGCTTCCGGCATGTTAATGTCCATTGCCTTAACCGTAGCGATAATCGACATACGCTGTTCACGTGCTGCAGCCCGTTGTGCGTCTAACTTTGCGTAATGTGCTCTACAAGGCTCGAACGCCTTTTCAAGTGCATCATCGAATTGCTGTTGTAACAACGTATCTTCGCTGCTCTCTTCGTTATTTGATGATGACGGCGTTAGTGATAACCACTGCTTACGCAGATATTTAATAGCCTCACTTCTTTGCTTAATGTTTTCAGCGTCAGCGCTAGCTAGCGCCTTTGCTTCTTCTAGAAGTGCGGGTTTGCGCGGCGCAGCAAGGTAATCCTGCCATCCTTCTAAGCGCGACACATCACCAGCGGTCTTTTCAAAACGCTTCTCAACATACTTTTTCGCTGAACCAGGAAGCGCAGCATAACTTTCCTGAAGCTTTGCAAATTTTGAAATAGCAACGCGGAATTTACCCTGAGCAATTAAGTTATCGATAACGCTAATGTGCTTTCTAATGTGTTTTACTTGCTCATTTTCTTTGGATTTTTGAGCACGCTCTTTGGCATTTACACTGCTTGTCGCTGCGTTAAAACGTTTAGACAACGCCTTTGGAATGGCATCGATTTCGCGACTAAGCGCTTTATACGCTTGACGTGCTTCGTCAAACTCCGCTTTAAGAGCCACTACACTACTGCTTTGTAATGCGTCCCCACCATTTACTTGACTCAAATCCTCAGTCGATGCGCCAGCTTCTCCAACGCTCACATCACGGGTATCTTTGTCCGACTCGCTATCGCTTGGCGAAACGATCTTAGCGGCAATGTCTTCGAGCGATTGAAGTTTTATCAGTAGCTTTTGGCCGTATTGCTGCTGCATAGAGAAGCGATCAAGCTGCTCGTTTAGTTCGTCGACAGAGCGCTTAATCTGTGTAATTCGCTTATCAGTTGCAAATTCATCATCGAGACGTGCTAGCTGTTCGAGCGTTGCTTCAACACCGCGCACGCTTTCATTAACCGTAGCAACATCAGCAAGCGTCGCTTCACAAAGCCTGTTATTGTACAACCAAGCTACCTGCTCCTTGGCATATGTAAGCTGCTGTTCGCACAATGCTTTGGTATTAGCACGTTGCGACGCTTGTTGCTTCTCTTCCCATGCTGGGCGGATACGGCTTAAGTATCGCTCGAGCTGCTCACCAATACGCGCACGCTTTTCTTCATAATCAACGCGTTCTTCTGAAGTGAGTAAGTCAATTTGAGCAAACAGCCCTGTCAATTCGCTCTCAAGCTCATTGCGCTTTTCATCAATGGTTTCTACATCTGATTTGTCGAGCAAAGCCTGATATTTTGAAAGTCCCAAAGTGAGCTGCTTTTTAAGCTCCACTGGGCGCTTTGCAGCCTCTTTGATAGCATCTATCCGCGCATTAATTTGCGTAACAAGCGCATCATCTGACACTTTCTTAGCAAGCTTTTGCAGATCTGATACGTCTGAATGTGCGTTGACTAGTTGAGTCTGCAGTTGGGGACTTGCGCCTTCTAAAAAGACAAACTGGGTAAAAGATGGCTTCGCTACTTTTTCGATTAGCGCGTTAGCTAGCGCATCATCTTGTAAGAGCATAGGCTCTTTCTTCAACATTTGCGGTACTAACTGCACTACCAAATCGGCGTTGGCTGTTTCAGTTAAAAAAGAGAATATCTCTTGGCGGGAGAGTGTGACATCCCCCTCGCCTAACAAAGCGGCGTTTACCTTTTTCTCCGCCGCTTTTTTAACGCGAGACTGCTTGGCAATTTGTGACATTTTGAGCCACAGCACAAAGCTATTAAGCTTTTCGAGTGCTGCTAAACTGACATTTGCATCTTCGTCATTAAATGCCAGTTCGTGAAGAATTGTTTTTTCCTGTGCCTTTTCGGGAGAGAGACTCTCGATTGCCTGCATCCGTTTTTCAGGCTTTGGGCTTTGGTGTGAAGGCGCAAATATACGACTAAATATCATCCTGTTTAAACCGCGCTATTGTATTATTATCATCCTGCTCATCGCGTAACGAGCGTTTAAAGTCGGCTTTACTCTTATGTACGATTTCGCCGCTTTCACCTACTGTCATATGCTCAGAGGACTTTTCTATTTTTGCTTGATACAGCATAACAGCCTGCATGCTGCTTGCTTTTTGCTCTTCGTTTAAAGGCGTGCCATCTGGCCACTTACCTGTTTCAACAGCCTGACGCAGACGCTCGTAAATCTCCGGCGTCATGCTGGCTAAAAGTGCTTCTATATTCATTTAGGAAAAACGCTTTATGTAAACAATACGCGCGCGGTTTACTAAGTACCAAACAAAGCCAACCACTGCGCCCAAAATAGCTAAATTATGTTGCAAATCACCTGGGCGTGTTCCGCCCCAATACATGAAGCCAAAACTCGCAACGAATATCAGCATAGCAAGAAGGGATTGGTTCTGGATACTGGCTAACTTTTTAAATCTTTGTAAGCTTTGTTTGCGCTCTATATCTTCAGAGGTCGCATCACCGATTTTAAAGTCACAGTGAGGACACGTCTTCGCTTTGTCAGACGTTTTTTTGTTACACGAAGGACAGTCAACTAATGCCATATGTTGCTCCTGTTTATTGGGTGCGAAATGGAAATGCGCAACTCGCTATTGAGCGAATACGCATTTATACGCGGATGGGTATCATACTTAAGTTCATCACAACAATGAAGTCGATTCTGTGGATTAACCTTATCGCCATAAAACAAAAATGCGCAGGGTGTTAACTTTTATACAAAGTTCACCGCTACGCATTTTTACCTGATAGCCAAGTTGCATTTCCCTTCAGTGAAACTCAAGAGGGGGCGATGCTTTAGGCAATACTCACCTTATTTTTTATGTCGAGACCAGTAGTCGTTAACCGTTTCTTTCATCTCTTTGCAAAGCAACATGATGCCGAACAAGTTTGGCAAGGTCATTACCACGATAGCCACAGCTGAAAGTGCCCAAACTAATGTGGTGTCAGAGAATGCAGCCCAAACGAAACCGGCGACGTAGATGACGCGATACGGCATTACGGAGCGAGGACCGAACAAATATGTCATAGCGCGATCACCATAATATGACCAAGCGATGGCGGTTGAGAACGCAAACAGCATAAGCCCAATTGACACGATATATTGACCGAAATCGCCAAAGAAACCGCGAGTAAAGGCAATGGTGGTGAGCGCTGCCGAGTGAACCAGTGACTTACCGCTTACTTCAAGGTTCTCTTTAACCGGCTTTCCGTCAACAATCTTAAGCGTGCCAGTAAACAAGTCTTCACTACCTACTGCATACTTCACGTCTTCTGCTACAGACCTAGCGTTAAGCAGTGTAAACCCATCGCTTACCGCCGTGCCGTTAACAACGGTAATTGAGCCAGTGTAAGGCTGTACATTGTTACCTTCAATTTCATTCAAGTAACCATATAGTTTGTTTACGTCATCCTGGTTCGAGTCGTCGTATTGACCTGCAACAAAGTACATGTCTGAACGATCGAATACGTTTTCGTGTTTTTCTTTCCACACGCCAGACGACAAAATAACCAAACCCGTTACGGTACAAATTAGAATAGTGTCGATAAAGGGTTCAAGCAGTGACACCATACCTTCTGACGCAGGCTCTTTCGTTTTTGCCGCTGCGTGAGCGATAGGTGCAGAGCCTTGACCCGCTTCGTTTGAAAACAAGCCTCGGTTAACCCCACGGTTAAACGCATAAGCTAATGAAGCCCCCAAGAAACCACCTGCGGCAGCTGAACCAGTAAACGCATCACCGATAACTGCGGCAAACGAAGGCCCAATGTTGTCTAGATTAGCGAAAATAACCGCTAGCGCACCGATAAGGTAGATAACAGCCATAACTGGAACAACACGCGCTGTAAACGCGGCAATGCGTTGGATACCACCAAGAATGACCAAGGCTAGAAGAATACCCAGTACACTACCTACCATCCAAGGCTCGAAGCCAAACGTTGCTTCGATACTTTGCGCGATACCATTACTTTGAGGAAGGTTTCCGGTACCAAATGAGCTGACTACCGTTGCAACAGCAAATGCAACCGCTAACCACTTCATGTTTAGGCGACGGTCCATGTAATACATAGGGCCACCGGCCATGGTGCCGTCTTCTGTCTTTACGCGATATTTGTGCGACAGAGTAACTTCAACGAATTTTGTTGTCATACCTAAAAAGGCGGTTACCCACATCCAAAATAGTGCAGCGGGGCCACCAAGGAAAATAGCGAATGCAACACCTGAGATGTTACCTGTACCTACGGTACCAGACAGTGCGGTTGTAAGTGCACGAAAGTGCGTGGTGTCACCTGGATCGCTTTCTTTATCAAACTTACCGGTAACAACCTGCCAGGCGTGTTTAAAGAAACGAATTTGCGGAAACTTAAGATAAACAGTAAAGAAAAGACCTACGCCTAACAGTACATAAGGAAACCAGAACGCGCCCCCTAAGAAACCATCGAGCATAGTTAGAAAACCATATAACCCTTCCAACGTTATTCCCCTTTTTTATTATGTTTAATTGTTGTTTTATTTTAATAATTAAAAGGCCTCTTTTTGTCGAGGCCTTTTTTGCGGAAGCTTTCGCTTCCTTATTCTTGTTTTATTGCTCTGATGCTTTTAGCTTTTTAACAACTGCATTCACACCAATAAGTAAATCTTCACCTAATTGACGGCTACGCTGTACCGACCAACCGTAGATATCGTCCGGTACATCTGCATTGTCTTTAAATGGCATTTCCACCGTATATGCCATACATTTAAATTTCTCGCCCACCGCATTTGACGCTACGGTTAAATTAGCCTTGCCTGGCTCATCTTTATCGTAACCAAATTCATCTTGAAACTCTGGCGTAGCGTTCAACAGCGTATCTTTAAACGTATTTTCAAGCATTTTGATGGTGTCATTGTAGCTAGGGATACCCTCACTTCCTGCGACAAAGTTGTACGGCAATGCCTCATCACCGTGCAAATCAAGATACATGTCTACACCAATTTCGCTCATTGCATTCAATACGTAAAGTACTTCTGGGCTTTTTTCTTGCGAAGGCGTTGCCCACTCACGGTTTAGATTGGTTCCTACAGCGTTGGTACGCAGATGACCGCGTGCGCTGCCGTCTGGGTTCATGTTTGGCACAATGTAGAAAACAGCATTATCAAGCAACTGTCGCGCCAAACCATCTTGCTCGTCGAGCAGACGATAAATAATACCTTCGGCACACCACTCGGCCATGGTTTCGCCAGGGTGTTGACGTGCCGTGATCCAGACTTTTTTCTTTTCTGGTGTTTCTTCACCGATAACCAGCATAGACATATCACGGCCATCAAGGGTAAGGCCTAGGAATTTGTGCTCGCACAGTAGTGACATCTGCGCGTCGTGCACAAGATCAAGGTGACGTTCGTAGCTAAAAGGAATGAAATACGCGAAGTACACACTTGGCTGTTCTAGCGTTAGTGAGAACGTAAGATTGTCACCGTCAAATTCGCTAGGAATTCTAAACCAAGTTTGACGGTCGTAAGACGCTAGAACGTTATATCCCTTCCAACCTTCTGGATACGCTGACTTAGCCAGATTACCAATCGTCATAGTGTGAGTTACAAAAGTTTCGCCCACTAAACGAAAATGGAACCACTGAGCAAATTCAGATTGGTTGTCGTTGGGAATGGTTAGACGGATATCGTCTGGTGATTGTGCGCTAACAACTTCAATGTTACCGCTGTCGAATTGACTGGAAATATGCATAGACTGTCGTTTTCCTCATTATTTGAGCGCTAATTTAGCATAGACGTAAACACAAATTCCACGCGCACAGCGGGTTTTGTACTATCGAAAGTATACAAAATGTTTACACCATCAAAAAACCGACCACTTAGGTCGGTTTTTTTATACAGTTAATTAAACTGCGTGTTGCTTAAAGCGGCAACGTAGGGAAACTTAGCCCTGCCATATCACGAACCACGCGCAGTACCTGACAGCTGTAACCAAACTCGTTGTCATACCACACATATAGTGTCAGGCGGTTATCTGCGGCGATGGTCGCCTGAGAGTCAACCACAGACGCAGCGCGAGAGCCGACTAAGTCTGTTGACACAATCTCTTTACTTGCCGTGTAGTCAATTTGGTGTTGAAGCTTTGAGAACAACGCGGTATCGCGCAAGAACTCGTTAACTGCAATGCGATCCACCGGCGTTTTAAGATTTAGGTTCAAAATCGCTAGCGACACATTAGGTGTAGGTACGCGGATAGCATTACCGGTAAGTTTACCTGCCAGTTTCGGGTACGCTTTGGCAACGGCTTTCGCAGCGCCCGTTTCGGTAATAACCATATTAAGTGGCGCACTACGTCCACGACGATCACCTTTGTGGTAGTTATCGATAAGGTTTTGGTCGTTAGTGTAAGAGTGAACGGTTTCAACGTGACCGTTTTCAATGCCATATTCTTCGTCTAGCGCTTTAAGTACCGGCGTTATTGCGTTGGTCGTACAGCTAGCAGCAGATACAATTGTATCTTCTGGTGTTACTTCTTCGTCATTTACACCGTGTACGATGTTCTTGATGTCACCTTTACCCGGGGCAGTAAGAATAGCTTTCGCTGCACCCTTAGCTTTAAGGTGTAGGCCAAGGCCATCGCGGTCACGCCAAATACCCGTGTTGTCTACGATGATAGCGTTATCGATACCATATTGCGTGTAATCCACTTCATCTGGGCTGTTGGCATAAATGACTTGAATGTATGAACCGTTTGCTTTTAGCGCGTTACGCTCGTGGTCAACTGTGATGCTGCCGTTGAACGGCCCATGCACTGAATCGCGGCGCAGTAAGCTTGCGCGTTTTTCTAGGTCGCCATCGCGCCCGCCACGAACCACAATGGCACGTAAGCGAAGCTTATTGTTTTTACCTTGGCGTTCAATAAGCAAGCGAGCAAGTAAACGACCTATACGGCCAAAACCATATAGTACAACGTCCTGAGGTTTCTGATCGTCCTCTTTATCGGCAACGTCGTTTAGTTTTTCGTTAAGGTAGGCCGTAAGGTCGTTGTTGTCGACCGCAGAACCGTAGTGAAAATCAAAAGCCAATTTACCAATATCAATTTGTGCAGGAGCAAGCTTCATGTTGCTCAAGGCTTCTAAAATTGGATAGCTTTCGCGTAGGCGTAGCTTAATACCTTCGTGCAGACGCACTTTGCGGTGCGCTTTAATAACATCAATAGCACTGGCGTTCAGTAGCGAGCGTCCATAAACCGAAATTTCAACTGCCTTATTGCGATACAATTTACCAATAAGGGGCAACATCATTTCTGCGTATTCCTGACGCTCTTGCCAGCTGCTTTGTAATTCCTGCTCAAACTGTTGATTCATGCTTCTGCCTTCATCGATATTAATTTAACGGTGTTGTCATTGTTGTATGCGCGGCCAATTTTTTGTGGCACAAACACACATAACTAATCCTAATTACGCGTCAGCTTTTTATTATTTTTAGGGTACACTAGGTGAGTTTTCGCCTGACGGTGACGAGCAGTATCTTAAATAAACAAGCAAGGAAGACCAAATTGTTGATAAGTTTCATAACCTCTATGAAAACTCTTATAACAGAGAGTTTATTTAGTAAGTTTCCAACAAAAGGTTATGTAGCGACGGTGTGGCTGGCAGCAGCGACAACACTGACGGGTTGTGGCGATCTTTTTGAACCTACTATCAGTGAAATTTGTGAATCTCACAGCGAGATTTGCTTAGATTTGAGTTTGGATGCCCGTTGTCGCGGCGAGCGAGCTGAGATTATTCGCTTGCGTTACTACAATCAAGATTCAAAAGACGACGCTTACAAGTACCCTCTTCTTCTAAACTTCGAAGAGTATCTAACCTGCGTCGAAGAAGTGCAGCATATCGAACACGTTAAACGCAAAGGCAAGGAAGCGACACGGCTAAAAGGCGTTATTACTGCTCAACGTGAAATTAAACGCCTAAGCCGCGAGACGAAAGAATCCCTTGATCCTTACCTTTCTTACTATCATTGGACACGACATAACGACAAAGAGGCTTTTCATCGCTTTGAGCGCTACGCTGCCAGCAACCGTGTAAGCGATCCAAAGCTACTGGTCGCACTGGCCTCTGTTCAGATTAAAACAGACCAAAAGCGTACTATTGAAACCTTATATCGCGCGCTAAGTTTATATACAGATAGCGACGATATTGATGTCAGCATCTTCTATTCGCTCGCGTCCATGGGACTGGATGTCGATAATTATCGTCTTGCTTATGTTTGGTATGGTGTGGCTGAAGCCTTTAACGAGAGACTTAACGACACTCAGCGTGTTCAGCTTGGACAACGCTATGCTCTTCCGGTAGACATTCTAGACAATATTGTTGATGAAATAGTCAGTAGCTTGAATAGCGCGACCTTTGACGCGGATTCGTTAAAACTGAACAAGCTCTGATTTTTTGAAACTCAATTACACAATTTCATTGGTAAATAATTAAAAAAACCGCCGTTTATGGGCGGTTTTTTATGATTGGATCTCTCTACTTTCCACATGAGGTCAAAATTTAATCAGATGTTTACCTTAATCAAGCGCTCACCTAGGGCTTTTTAACCTTTAATTTGTGTATCATCTTCGCCTTTAAAGGTCATAGATAGCGAATTTACGCAGTAGCGTTGACCCGTTGGCGCAGGACCATCTGGAAATACATGGCCTAAGTGCGAGCCACACTGCTTACAAAAAATCTCAACCCTACGCATACCGTGACTCAAGTCTTCTCTGTAATCTACATTACCGTCATCAAGCTGCTTATAGAAAGAAGGCCATCCACAACCAGCATCAAATTTAGTATCTGAGGGGAAAAGTGGCGCTTCGCAGCACTTACACACGTACAATCCATCTCGCTGCTCGTCTAGCAATACTCCAGTGAAAGGTCGCTCAGTACCCGCTTCGCGGCATACATAATATTCCTCGTCAGTGAGCTCAGTTTTCCAGTCTTTTTTAGCTACTGATGCGTTTGCTTTTTCATCTGTCGACATAACTTACCTCTTTAAACAAAAAAGGTGTATTTGAAAACAAATACACCTCTTAATAGTTTACGCTCAGTTATGAGCGCGTGTAACACTATTTAGTTCATACTATTTTTTGATAGCCGTTTGCGGACGTGCGGGATCACTCCACTCGATGTGATACTTTTTACCTGCTGGCTTATCTACTCGCTGATAAGTATGTGCGCCAAAATAATCGCGCTGGCCTTGCAGCAAATTAGCAGGTAACACAGCTGTGCGATATGAATCGTAATAGCTTAGCGCCGACATCATGGCAGGGCAAGGAACGCCAGCCAGTGTCGCTTGGGCAATAGACTCGCGCCAATCAGATTGGTACTGTGTAATTTGTTCTGCAAAGAATGGGTCCATAAGCAAGTTGGCTAAGTCTTCGTTATTCTCGTAGGCCTGAGAAATAGACTGAAGAAATACGGCGCGAATAATACAGCCCGCACGCCATATTTTAGCAATTTCACCAAACTCCAGTGTCCAGCCGTGTTCTTTACCTGCCATTGCCATTAACTGGAAGCCCTGTGCGTATGCACAGATTTTAGAGCAATAAAGCGCTTGCTCTAGCTTGTTGATGATCGACATTTTCTCATCATCGCTGAATGATGGCGCATCTGGGCCTGCAAGAACCTTGCTCGCAGCTACACGCTCGTCTTTCAAACTAGAAATACTGCGCGCGAATACCGCAGAAGTGATGGTCTGTGCCGGACTACCTACTTGTAATGCGCTTACTGCAGTCCAAAGGCCTGTACCTTTTTGACCTGCTCTATCTAAGATCACATCAACCAACGGCTGCTGTGTTTCTGGATCCATTTGCTCAAGAACTTCAGCACTAATTTCCATCAGGTAGCTATTCAGCTTGCCTTCGTTCCAGCGACGAAACACCTCTGCTATTTCAGCTGGCGCCATATGTAGCGCTTCGCGCATAACATGGTAAGTTTCGCAGATAAGCTGCATGTCGGCGTATTCGATACCGTTGTGCACCATTTTTACATAGTGCCCTGCTCCAACCGGACCGATGTAGGTCGCACATGGTTCGCCTTCTAACACTGGTTGACCTGGCGTATGGCTTTCTAATGGTTTACCTGTTTCTGGGTCAACCTTTGCAGCAATAGCTTTAAGAACAGGCTCAATGCGTGTCCATGCATAAGGGTTGCCTGAAGGCATAAGAGATGGCCCGAAACGAGCGCCTACTTCACCACCTGACACGGCGGTAGAGAAGAAGATAAATTTACCTTTGTACTGCTCTTCACGTGCAACAGAGTCTGTCCACAAACTGTTGCCAGTATCAACCACGATATCGTCAGCGTGAATTCCGGCGTCAATAAGATGATTGCAAACGTGGTCAACAGGATCGCCAGCAGGCACAGAGATAATAATAAGATGCGGGGCTTTTAACTTGCTTAAAAGCTCGGTGTAAGAACTGCAGCCTTCAACACGAGGCTCAGTATTTTCAGCTCTTTCGCTCGCGTCTTTGGCAAGAATAGACTCAACTTTGTTTTGGTCTAAATCGAAACACGCTACACGATAGCCATGGTCCACTAGGTTCATGGTAAGGTTACTACCCATCACCCCTAAACCGATAAAACCAATGTCACACGACTTGTCTTCGTGCGAATTACCACCTTTCTTTTGCATAGGAACACCCTCACATTTCAGATGGCTGCGCATGATACCACCTGAAAGAATAAAGAACAGTCTAAGCTAACAATTTAGTGCGCAGTGGTGTAATTGTCACCAGCGGTAAACATTAACGGGTTTTGTAAGCAAGTTTAGCCGAGACTTTGGCACGCATTCAGCACCTGCGTTATGCGCTTTTACCCATGCTGTATGAAATTCACACAAAGGTAAAGACTCTGTTTCCTATTCAGCTAAAGTGCACTGGGTAAAGTGCCGTTTAGCGGCACTCTGAAATTCGTTAACGGCACTCTTAACCAAGTATAAGGTCGTATTGTAAGCCATTATTCTATCCAGAGAACTGAGAGAAACTGAACAAGGTTAGCGATTTGCTGGCCTGTAAAAACACCTTCTGAATGCAAATTGAAGGCTGTTCTTCAAGAGAGCTGTAGCGCGTATCCAGGTGCATGGTCCACCCTCCCCTGGGTATGACAGAAGGTAGGTGAAAACGCACGTCGCTTTCACTTGCATTAACACACAAGAACCAATGCTCTGGCTTCTGTTCGCCCGTTACGCAACCTTTTATTTCCACACCAAACGCTTTGTTATGATGCGCATTCCAGTCTTCAGACGCTTTGTCAGAACCATCGGGCTTATACCAATTTATTTCTTTTACATTTCGTGAGAGCGTAAAAGTATCATCATGCAGCTTTAGTTCGCTTAACAGTGAAGAGGACTGACGCAAGCGGATCACATATTGGCAGAAGCTAAGAAAATCTTGCTTGCGCTTGTTTAATTCCCAATTCATCCAGCTAATAGGATTATCCTGACAATAGGCATTATTATTGCCATTTTGGGTGCGGCTTAATTCATCGCCACCAAGAATATGCGGTGTACCTTGCGAGAAGATCAGCGTTGCAAAGAGATTGCGCTTTTGACGTTCACGCATAACGAGTATCTGCTCGTCATTCGTTTCCCCCTCAATACCATAATTGGCAGACAGGTTGTGTCCATGGCCATCTCGATTTTCTTCTAAGTTATCGAGATTGTGACGCTCGGCGTAGGTCACCATATCGTGCAGCGTGAACCCATCGTGATATGTCACGTTATTTACCGACGTACTGATATGTCGATGGCCTTTGTGAAATATATCCCGTGAGCCCATTAAGCGGGTAGCAAAGTCCGCGGTAACGCCATCGTCTCCACGCCAGAAGGCGCGCACCGTATCGCGGTATTTATCATTCACCTCCAACCACGGAGACGGGAAGTTACCCACTTGGTAGCCTCCAGGCCCAATATCCCAGGGTTCGGCAAGCAATACTTTCTCTTTTAAGACAGTATCGCTATTAATGGCTCTCAATAGCCCAGATTTTTTACTATATTCTTGTGGCTCTCTTCCCAAGCATACTGCTAAATCGAAACGAAAGCCGTCAACGCCAATTACGGATACCCAGTGGCGCATGGCATCTAAAATAAGTCCCATCATAAATGGCTGCGCGGTATTTACCGTGTTACCGCAGCCTGAGTGGTTGGAATAAACCAATTCTCCGTTTTTCGTTTGCTCTAATAAGTACGCTTGGTAAGGGCAAAACCCCTTATAAGAAAGAATAGGACCGCCATTGCCTGCCTCTGCTGTATGGTTAAATACCACATCAACAATGACCTCAAGTCCGGCTGTATGATAAGCATCAACCATAGACTTCAGTTCAGCAAGCGCGTCTGACACACCGTAGCGTGGTTCAGGCGCAAAGAAGTTAACCGGGTTGTATCCCCAATAATTAGTTAAGCCTTTCTCTGTTATAAATGGTTCAGGCATGAATGAGCACAACGGCATAAATTGCACCGTGGTTATGCCTAATGCTTTGAGATGCTTGATGACACTCGGATGGGCAGCACCGATGAATTTGCCACGATGTTCTTTAGGTACATCGGGGTGGAGTTTTGTGAGCCCTTTAATATGTGCTTCGTAAACTACTCGCTTGTGTTTCGGGATAACAGGCGCGCTAACATGACTGGGCGCATAGTCATTTTGATCAATTACTATGCACTTGGGGATCATAAACTGAGAGTCATGTTTGTATTGCCTAGCGTCCCATTTTATTGCGCGACTAATTTTCTTGGCATAAGGGTCGATCAGCAGTTTGTCGGTGGGTACTGCATGCAACCCTCCCTCACCGCGTTCTACGCGATAACCATAGTATTGTCCTGCGCTAACGCCGCTAAAGTAGCCATGCCAGACATCACCGGTTTTCTCAGGCAAAGGATGCTCACTCACCGCCTCTTCTGTGTCACTATTGAAAAAACACAGCACGACCGCCTTCGCATCGGGCGCGTATACGGCAAAATTACACCCATCTTGTGTAACTGTTGCGCCAAGTGGATATGCCTTCCCCATTCCACTTTCTACAATTAGTGCGGTGTCTCGAATTTCGTTCACTTCGTTCTCAATTTATCTCTTCACTAGGGCGTGTCGCCCTAGTCGGATTAATCCACATTGGCAACATAAAATACTGTGGCTAGCGGCGGTAACGTGATTTCTGCAGAGTGTGTACGCTCATTCCAAGGTATGGTTTGCGTATTTACAGTAGAAGCAACGTCGTAGTCACTACCCCAATATGCACCATCATCTGTATTTAATGCTAGCGTCAGCGTGCACGCATCATCTACGCCTATTCTGAAGTTCTGACGAGGCACAGGCGTAAAATTAGATACCACATATACTTTTTGCCTCGCATCTTTTGACATACGAACAAATGAAACTACGCTTTGGTCTGCATTATTGTGGTCCAACCAAGCAAAGCCCCCTGGTTCGTGGTCTTGCTCGTAAAGCGCTGGCGTAGACGTATAGAGGTGGTTGAGCGCCTTATAAAGCGCTTGAATGCCTTTGTGCTTTTCGTAATCGAGCAAGTGCCAGTCTAAACTACTGTCATGGTTCCATTCTCGTGCCTGCGCAAGCTCGTTCCCCATAAAGTTAAGCTTCTTGCCGGGGTGGCCGTACATAAAGCCCGCGTAACAACGCAGGTTAGCGGCTTGCTGCCATTCATCGCCAGGCATTTTATGCAGCATGCTGCCTTTGCCGTGTACCACTTCATCGTGCGAAATCGGCAGCACAAAGTTTTCGTCAAACGCGTAAACCATGCTAAAGGTAATATCGCCATGGTGATAGTTGCGATAGGCGGGGTCTTTAGCGATGTAGTGCAATGAGTCGTGCATCCACCCCATGTTCCACTTAAAGCCAAAGCCCAAACCACCATCAAATACTGGACGAGAAACCTTGGGAAACGACGTTGATTCTTCGGCAATAGTCATGGCGTCAGGGAAGTGCTTGTACACTTCTTCATTCATCCATTTCAGTAAGCTGATGGCTTCGTAATTTTCGTTGCCACCATCCACATTCGGGATCCACTCTCCGTCATTGCGTGAATAGTCGAGATAAAGCATGGATGCCACTGCATCAACCCTGAGTCCGTCAACGTGAAATTTGTCTAGCCAAAACAATGCGTTTGCAACTAAAAATTGACGAACTGTGTCTTTGCCGAAATCGTAAATACAAGAATTCCAATCCGGATGCCAACCTTTTCTCGGATCTTCATATTCATAAACACAAGAACCATCAAATCGCGCCAAGCCATGGCCGTCTTCTGGGAAATGCGCAGGTACCCAGTCGATAATTACGCCTATACCTGCTTGGTGGGCCTTATCAACAAAGTATTTAAATTCATCTGGGTTTCCAAATCTACTCGTTGGTGCGAACATTCCCACGGGCTGATAGCCCCACGAACCGTCGAAAGGAAACTCGGAAATAGGCAGCAGTTCAACGTGAGTGTAACCCATATCGCTGACGTAGCTTATTAAGTCATCGGCAAGCGCTTTGTAAGTAAGGTAGCGCGCATCAGTATCAATACCCGGGCGCTTCCAAGAGCCAAGGTGCACTTCATAAATGCTCATTGGGCTGTTGTACTTGTTCCCCTTTCGCTTTTCCATCCATGCACTATCATTCCACTCATAGTTATTGTGGTTGTAAATTTTCGAAGCATGAGAAGGATACTGCTCTGCACTGAAGCCAAGTGGATCAGCCTTGTGAGGTAGGTCGTGGCCGTGTGCATCTTTAATGTGATACTTGTAGCGCTCTCCCTCTGCGAGTTCTGGCACAAACAGTACCCAGTATCCCATAGAGGTCTTTTCCATAGGATGCGTGCGCCCATCCCACTGATTGAAATCGCCAATGAGCGACACCGTACTCGCATTGGGCGCGAAAACGCAGAACCTGACACCTTTTACCGAATCGCCTTGTGATGAAGTGAGTGTTAAAAGTTGCGCGCCCGCTTGCTCGTACAAATTTGAAGGCTTGCTATCGATGTAGTGTACCGCATGGTACGCCTGCTCGGAGAATTGATAAGGGTCGATATAGCCCTTATCGTCATTTAAGCCTTCGGCGATAACACGATAAATTTCACCCTGATATTCTTTAGGTAATGGTGTTTCAAAAAGACCATTGTTGGAGGTCGCGGTTACATTTGCTAGCGCTGTATTCTCCCATTTAATCGTTATTTGACTGGCATTGGGGTGCCAAACGCGAAGTATCGATTCTTGTTTATTGGTAATTACACCTAAATGGGAAAACGGCTGTGAACATAATACCTGTTCAAACTGCTGCGCTAATTGCATTCGCTACTCCTAGTAAAAACCCGCATGGCAGCGGGTTGAATTGTGAGCTTAAATGCGTTGACCACATTTAAGCTCTGTCTAGTACCGTACTGATACTCTATCTTACTCGTTTAAGTTACCCAAGCAACATACTATTACCCTTTATTCGATAATAGTAATTAACCTTGACTTGCTTGCTTTCTGGCGAGAGTAAGTTTAGACGCTAACTCATTTATATCATGTCTATCGAACATCGACTCGATATTCTCGGTTAGCTTTCTTCGCCAGTTCGGATACTCGTCAAATGTGCCCGGAATATTTACCGGCTTATCCATTTCTAACCAGTCTTCTAACTGAAGGCTTAACAGAGCACTTGAACCACCAGCCATGTGTACCTGCATACCGTTATTCAATTCACGATTCATCCCTGTATAGTTAACATCGTGACCCACGTTGTCGCCAATTGAGCCGTGGCCGTGCAAAGTATCTAAAATCGCCTGTTTGTTTTCGTGACGATCCGCATAAAGCGTTTGTAGAATTTCTTCTGTTGGATATAGCCCTATCTCTTTGCCTAACTCTAAATCTAGACAGTGCCAGTAACCAATCAGCGTCGGCATATCGTGAGTAGTCAATGTTGACATAGACTGAACAGGATAATGGCTAGGTGAGAAGAAACCACCGTCTTCGGCTTGTTCGAAGAAAAATACGCGGTATGAGTACACGCCATTATCGGCAAGCTTACTGCGAATTTCTTCTGGTACAGTACCCAAGTCTTCACCAATAACCAGGCTTTGATTACGGTGACTTTCTAGCGCTAAAATACCAAGCAAATCATCTACAGGGTAATAAACGTAACCACCATCTTTTGCATTATCACCTTTCACTACCCACCATAAACGCAGCAACGCCATAACGTGATCGATGCGCAGTGAACCCGACGACGCCATGTTAGACGCAAACAAGTCAATAATAGGTTGATAACCCTGTTCATACAACTTACGAGGGTCCATAGGCGGCAACCCCCAGTTCTGGCCTAGTGGGCCTAAGATATCCGGTGGAGCACCTACGCTTGCGCCCGTGCAGTATAGGTCTTTGTTACCCCAAATTTCTGCACTGCCTTCGCTCACCCCTACCGCTAGGTCGCGATAAAGACCAATAGTCATACCCGCATCTGTAGCTTTACTACTTGCAAGTTCAAGCTGCTGCGCCGCAATCCACTGCAAGAACAAGTAGAATTTAACGTCTTGTTCGTTAGCGCGCTTAAACTTGGCAACGGCTGGGTTGTGATAGTCTTTATATTCTTGTGGAAATACCGGCCACCCCCAGCTGTCTTTACCTTCAGCTTTTAGGTGCGATTGCAAGGCATCGTACACTGCCAACATATCTAAGCTTTCACCGCCCGCTTCCACAAACGCTTTAAACGCTTTATTTTGTTTGGTGTTTTTACGAAGGTATTTGGCATCATAGGCATCAAATACCGCTTTAAGGGCGGCCAATTTCACATGAGCTACCGCTTCATAGTCTACATGTTCTACATTACGTGCATGTTCCAAGGTAGCTTTAAACTCATCACTGCTTACTACCGCTTGTACTGATGCATCCTCGAAGCCATCAATGGCTGTCACATCGATATACAAATAATTAAGCCAGCGACGTGAGCTTGGTCCATAAGGCGAGCACGCATTAGGGTTTGCAGGGTAAAGCGCGTGAATAGGATTAAGCCCGATAAAGTCTGCGCCCACACCAGCGGCTTTTTCAATAAGCAGAGCTAAATCAGAAAAGTCACCAATTCCCCAGTTCTTTTCACTGCGAACGCAGTAAAGCTGAACGCTTAAGCCCCATATTTTTTTACCTTCTCTGATCTCTTTCGGTGTATAGCACGCTTCTGGTGCCACAATTAAGCGAGAACGCGCAAACTCATCGTCGTCAGCGCTTAAGGCTACATCGTGGTACCCAAGAGGTAAATCCAAAGGTAGGGTTAACACGTATTCATGAAACTCGACATCGTCGATATGCGCCATTGTCGTCATTTCTTGGTCGACTGGAGTAAATTGGTGAGTGAGCACGTCACCATTTTCACAGGTAACCGTTAGCGTGTGGTCATCGTTTACTAACTCGATAGGCAAACGAACTGCTAGGTTGATTTCTTGGGTATTGCGAACTACTTGAACAGGATTTAACGGCGACAACCATACCGACTTTATATCTTGTGTAATTTGCGACTGAATTTTTTCGTCACTGCTGGTGTCATAGCCAAGTGTGTTGAGCAGTTTTGCTTTACTTGATTCTGCGATGGTTGCTGGTTTTCCCCATGCGTCGACGTATTGGGTTTCTATTCCCCGCATTTCAACCAGTTGTTGCAGAAGTTGTTGTGTCATGGTGTGTCATTCCTGTTATTCGGTGAAAAACGCACTCGCCAGAGGTTTAAAGGTGCGTCTGCAAACAAATTTTTAACATTATTCTAGAAACAAAGGCTTCGCGATATGTGAATACGATTGCAATAGCGCTAATTCGTAATTTTGCAACACTTTTGCTTTTTATTTTGCTAATTATGGCATTTTGATCCATACTTTACGTAATTTATTTTCATTTTATTTAAATAATCGGGGTACGTTATGACAATTCGCATCGGTATCAATGGTTTTGGCCGTATTGGACGCCTAGTAATGCGCGCAGCAGCCGAGCGCAACGACATCGAAGTTGTTGCAATAAACGACTTACTAGACACGGACTACATTGCTTATCTTTTGAAATACGACTCTACACACGGTCTATTCGACGGTGAAGTTACAGTAGATAACAATAGTCTAGTTGTAAATGGCAAAACTATCCGCATTACTTCTGAAAGGGATCCAGCAGCGCTTAAATGGGACGAAGTAGACGTTGACGTAGTTGTTGAGTCGACAGGTTTATTCCTGACTAAAGAAACTGCCGCGAAGCATATTGAAGCTGGTGCGAAGAAAGTTGTAATGTCTGCACCGTCTAAAGACGACACGCCAATGTTTGTAATGGGTGTTAACCAAGAAAGCTACGCTGGCGAAACTATCGTTTCAAACGCGTCTTGCACAACTAACTGTCTTGCTCCACTTGCCAAAGTGCTTAACGATAAATTTGGTATCGTGGACGGCCTGATGACGACCGTTCACGCGACTACTGCGACTCAAAAAACGGTAGATGGCCCTTCAATGAAAGATTGGCGTGGCGGCCGCGGCGCGGGTCAAAACATCATTCCATCGTCAACTGGTGCTGCAAAAGCCGTAGGTAAAGTTATCCCTGAGCTTAATGGTAAGTTAACTGGTATGGCTTTCCGTGTACCTACCCCAAATGTTTCAGTAGTAGACCTTACTGTAAATCTTGCGAAGCCGGCTAGCTACGATGAAATTTGCGCAGCGATGAAAGAAGCCTCAGAAGGCGAGCTGAAAGGTATCATGGGTTACACTGAAGATGCGGTTGTGTCTAACGATTTCCTTGGCGATGCACGCACATCGGTATTTGACGCCACAGCAGGTATCGCGCTTACTGACACATTTGTTAAGCTAGTATCTTGGTACGACAACGAATGGGGCTACTCAAACAAGGTTCTAGACCTTGTGGCTCACATTTCTAAGTAATAAACAAAATATAAAACAAATAGTTAAACTATTTGTTTCAAAATTGAGTTAATCTAAAGGTGCAAACATTATGTTTGCACCTTTTTTGTTGTCTCATATAAAGACGGTTTCCAGCGATGCCTATTTTCCCGTCATCTATTAGTAAGTTAAGTATTCAGTCCAAGGAGGACTTATGTCACCTGTGAATTCAGTTACCGTTAGCGAGTCTAATGGCCTCACCTTTTTAGATGTGGATAACGCTTTCGCCACAGCGCGTATAAGTTTATTTGGTGGCCATATTTTGTCTTTTGTTCCTAAAAGCGATAACAAAGAGCGGCTATGGGTAAGCCCACACGCTTATCTAAATGGAGAGCGTCCAATTCGCGGTGGAATACCTGTTTGTTGGCCATGGTTTAGCGACGACCACGGGAGGGAAAAAGGTTCCCTGCCCTCTCACGGCTTTTTAAGAACCCAAGTGTGGAAACTAATTCATTCAGAAGATACAGAAAGCGGAACAACGATTACGCTTTCGCCAAGCTTTACCCGAGCTGAAGGGTTTGAAAACGATTGTAACGTGACCATGGTAATTACAGTTGGTGAGACGATGGACGTCGCGCTAACTACAGAAAATACGGGGGTTGTACCATTCGAATTTAACTGTGCGCTACATACATATTTCCACGTTGATCACATTCAACATACCAAAATAACTGGAATTGAAGGTCAATATAAAGACAAACTTGACGACTGGGGACTTAAGACGACACCGAGTCCTTACACTATCACAGGCGAAACGGATCGCATTCATGTTGCGCCGATTAAAACAGCAGAAATTGAAGTCGAAGGCAACACGTTTACGGAAGTGGTATCCGACGGCAATGACTCTTTGGTAGTGTGGAACCCGTGGTTAGGCGCCGCGTCTATTTCAGACATGGACCCATTTGGCTATAAGCATATGTTGTGCGTAGAAACATCGCTAACTCAGGGAAAGACACTGTCCCCCGGTGCTAGCCACACACTGAAACAATCTATTGTTCCGAAGTAAATTATTTGAAGTGCAAGCGCAATTTCGCTGACACTTCGGAAGGTAGACAGTCGCAGTTCACGATCAAGAGATATAAAAAAACCTGCCAATGAGCAGGTTTTTTCATTTAAAGGTTCAGCAAATTACTGTTTAGCACCCGCAACAGCTTCTTTTGCTAGCTGCGTAATACGCGCCCAGTCACCTGATTCAATTGCGTCGTCAGGGGCAAGCCACGAACCACCTACACATTTAACGTTGTTAAGCGCTAAATAGTCATTGTAGTTGTTTGGACCAATGCCACCCGTTGGGCAAAACGTCACATCAGGGAAAGGACCACTGATTGACTTAATGGCTTTAACGCCACCTGAAGCCTCTGCTGGGAAGAATTTCATGTGGGTATAACCCGCATCTTTACCCTTCATCAAATCAGAAGTTGAAGAGATACCAGGGATAAGTGGAATTTCTGAATCCATACCCGCTTTTAGCAAATCAGCCGTCATACCTGGGCTAATTGCGAACTTAGCGCCCGCTTCAACTACCGCTTTAAGCTGTTGGGCGTTAGTCACGGTTCCAGCACCAATTAGCGAGTCAGGCACTTCTTGTGCAATTCGCTTAATCACGTCAATAGCAGCAGGGGTACGTAGCGTTACTTCTAGTACTTTAATACCACCTTCCATCAGCGCTTTTGCCAGAGGAACCGCTTTTTCTACGTCATTGATTACCAAAACAGGTACAACTGGACCGGCCGCAAAAATTTCCTCTGGAGAGTATTTCCATTTCGTTGTCATAATTTAGCTCGCTGTATTTTGATTCAGATATGCAGCCGCACCCAATAAACCATGATCAGGTTCTGCAATTAAATAGGTGGGAATGTCTTTCACGTAGTGCTTCATTTGCCCTTTCGCTTCAAAACGCGCTCTAAAATCGCTATTTTGAATAAATTCAGGGAAACGGTTAGCAATGCCACCACCAATGAAGATGCCGCCCGTGGTTGCCATGTTAAGTGCTAAATTACCCGCAAAGCTTCCCATAATTCGGCAGAATTGGGTAAGCGTCGCTTCAGCAATTTTACAGGTACCGTTCAGCGCAGCGTCAGTGATTTGAGCCGGCTCGGTAAATACAACTGGTGCTGATGCGTGGTTTGCTAGCGCGGTGTAAATATTATGCAGGCCGCGTCCAGACATTACTTCTTCAGCAGAAGCACGTCCTAAGGTAGATTGAAGGTGACGCCATACGACAACATCGGTTTCATCTACCGGTGCAAAGTCTACGTGACCACCTTCTCCGTCTAGCGTCTGCCAACCGGTTGAGGTCATCGTGATATGTTCAACACCTAATCCCGTACCTGGCCCAAAAACAGCGATGTTGCCATTTTCTTTCGCTGTGCCTTCACCAATTTGCACCACTTGCTCTTCGCCTAATACAGGCAATGAGTGCGCTACGGCAGTGAAGTCGTTAATAACGAACAACGCATCTAGTTTAAGCTGCGAGCGAAGCGCATTTTGCGAAAATGCCCAGCTGTGATTCGTCATCTCGACTTGATCGCCCAATACTGGACATGCAATAGCAATACAGCCCTGCGAAAAGCTGTATTCCGGCATGTCGCTAAAGTATTGTGCAATAGCAAGGTCAATGCTGGCAAAATCATTACACATGTATTTCTTGATGTCGGCCACACCTGATTCGGTTACCCTTGCAACGCGAATATTCGTACCGCCAACATCAGCCACAAACTTCTGGCTCATTATGCTTGCTCCTGCGTGTAAAACAGTGAACATGCACCCTCTTCTGCACCTGTCAGAATAGCGCGCATACCCGCAAACATTTCACGTCCCATTCCAACGTGATGCTTAGCTAAGTTCGCTGGCGCTGCTTCACGTGCAGCCAGTGTTTCATCATCCACATGCAGTGTTAGTGCACCAGTTTGTGTGTTTAGCTCGATAATGTCGCCCTCTTGCACTTTAGCAAGTAGACCGCCTTTATAAGCTTCTGGAGTCACGTGGATAGCTGCAGGAACTTTACCTGATGCACCAGACATACGACCGTCAGTAACTAGCGCCACTTTAAAGCCGCGATCTTGAAGCACACCAAGAGGTGGCGTTAAGCGGTGAAGTTCTGGCATACCAATCGCAGAAGGACCTTGGAAGCGAACAACTACAATGCAGTCTTTGTCTAGCTTGCCAGACTTAAACGCGTCATCCAGTTCAAACTGGTCTTCAAACACAACCGCTGGCGCTTTGATATTACAGTGAGGCGTGCGAAGCGCTGAGGTTTTGATAACGCCACGACCAAGATTGCCGTCAAGTACACTCAAACCACCATCTGGCTTAAACGGAGCGTCAACAGTTGCTAGCACTTCTTTATCAAGGGATTCAGTTGGGCCATCTCGCCATTCTAATTCGCCGTCTTTAAGCACAGGCTCTTTAGTGTAGAAGTCTAAGCCTTCACCACAAATAGTCTTAACGTCGTTATGTAGTAGACCCGCATCAAGCAGCTGTCTAATTAGCAATGACATACCACCTGCTGCAACAAAGTGGTTAATGTCAGCTGAGCCATTCGGGTAAATGCGAGTAAGAAGAGGCACAGCATTAGAGATATCTGAGAAGTCGTCCCAATTTACGATGTAACCTGCAGCGCGAGCTACCGCAATAAGGTGCATGGTGTGGTTAGTAGAACCACCCGTAGCAAGAAGACCTACAAGGCCGTTCACAATGGCTTTTGCATCTACAATGTGACCAATTGGCGTATAGTTGTCGCCAAGGTCAGTTAGGCGTGTCGCTTGGACCGCAGCCGCTTTAGTTAACGCGTCGCGCAAAGGTGTGCCTGGATTAACAAACGACGAACCCGGAAGGTGCAAGCCCATCATTTCAACCACTAGCTGATTCGAGTTTGCCGTTCCATAGAACGTACAGGTACCAGCAG
The DNA here is from genome assembly GCF_022348345.1 of Alteromonas sp. CNT1-28. NCBI lineage: Bacteria > Pseudomonadati > Pseudomonadota > Gammaproteobacteria > Alteromonadales > Alteromonadaceae > Alteromonas > Alteromonas sp. CNT1-28. Next base: position 65,364 of record NZ_JAKREZ010000022.1, read on the forward strand.
AGTGGTAAGATTGAGATTCAGCTTCAAGCAACGCGTCACGCCCTACTTTACCTTCGGCAAATTCTTGACGAACGCGGGCCTTTTCTTTGTTTGGAAGACCCGATGGCATTGGACCGGCTGGCACAAAAACGGTTGGCAAATGACCGAACGTTAGTGCGCCCATTAGTAGCCCGGGAACGATTTTGTCGCAGATACCTAGCATCAATGCGCTATCGAACATATTGTGAGAAAGCGCAATGGCAGCCCCCTGAGCAATGTTATCACGGCTCATTAGGCTTAAGTCCATGCCAGACTGGCCTTGTGTAACACCATCACACATAGCAGGTACGCCACCTGCGAACTGGGCTACACTGCCTACTTCTTTCACTGCTTCTTTAATTAACGCAGGATAAGTCTCGTAAGGCTGGTGCGCTGAAAGCATATCGTTATACGCAGACACAATAGCCACGTTGGCTTTAGTCATTGAACGAAGGTCAGATTTTTCGCTTGTTCCACATGCTGCAAAGCCGTGAGCAAGGTTACCGCATGACAACACACCACGGTGTGGTCCTTGACGTCGTGCACTCTCAATTTTTTCTAGATACGCCTTACGCGTTTCTTTACTACGCTCGATAATTCGTTGCGTAACTTCAGCAATTTTTGGATTCATGTTTGTCTCCTATGGCGCCCACATCAAAGTAACCGGCGCACGGTTAACTACGGCGGTGATGGGCTTTTGCGCTTCGGTGGCATTTTCAATAGCGTCAAGTAAGACTTGTTTTTTCTTCTCGCCTGTTAAATGCAAAAAGATATTACGGCTATTGAGTAACGCAGGTAGCGTTAATGAAATACGTTGATGAGGTGCTGTTGTAGGTTGAACAGCGATACAGGTTCTGCCGCTGCTCATATCTAAGCCGTCAAGTACTTGCTCAGAGCAAGGGAAAAGCGATGCAGTGTGACCGTCTTCCCCCATGCCAAGAATCAATGCATCAAAAGGTTGCGACATGCTAGCCAAATTTGACTCTGCAGCATTTACGCCTTCGTTTGCATCATCAGCATCGCTTTTCAATTCGATAAAACGAGCTGCTGCGGCTTTATTTTGAATTAGATTATTTTTGACTAGGCTGGTGTTGCTGGCCTCGTGGCCCTCTTCAACCCAGCGCTCGTCAGCAAGGGTGATATCAACCTTATCCCACTCAAGTTCGGTTTCACTTAGTTGTTTGAAAAGCGCCAGAGGCGTGCGACCACCACTCACTACAAGCGATGCGCGACCACGAGTTTTAATACCTGTTTTTAAGATACTGACTAAGTCTTGCGCAAATGCGTCAGTCAATGCATCAGGTGTTTCGAATGATAGAGTTGTTAACGCCATATTACTTTTTCTTCCCTGTTTTGCTTTCGTACCAGCTGCGATTTTCGCGAGCAAGAAGACCTATAGAGTCTACCGGCCCCCATGTACCTGCTTGATACGGTTCTGGTGGCTCACTCGATTGCTTCCACGCTTCAAGAATTGAGTCTACCCATGTCCAGGCTTGTTCAATTTCGTCACGACGAACGAATAGCGCCTGATTACCCAACATAACTTCAAGAAGGAGTTTTTCGTATGCATCAGGAATACGCTCATCGGCAAACGCTTCAGAGAAACTTAGGTTTAACTTGGATTTTTGTAGATCCATAGAGCCTGAGCTGGTTAAGCCAGGTACTTTATTCATTACGGTGATTTCTACCCCTTCGTCTGGCTGTAGACGAATAACCAGCTTGTTTGGCGGAAGATTCTTGAAGCTGTCACCGAATAAGTTGTGCGGCTGACGCTTGAAGTAAATAACAACTTCACTCACCTTAGTCGGCATACGCTTACCTGTGCGCAGGTAAAATGGCACGCCGGCCCAACGCCAGTTGTCAATTTCAGCTTTTATTGCAATAAAGGTTTCAGTTTTACTCTGTGTATTGGCACCTTCTTCTTCAAGGTAACCAGGTACTTCTTCACCTTTAACAAAACCAGACGTGTACTGACCGCGTACCGTGCTTTCGTTAATGTTAAACGAGTTGATAGGGCGAAGCGCTTTAAGCACTTTAAGCTTTTCATCACGAATGCTGTCGGCATCTAACGTTGTTGGCGGCTCCATTGCAACCAAGCTTAGGATTTGTAACAAGTGATTTTGCACCATGTCACGCATTTGTCCCGCGTCATCGAAATAGCCCCATCGCCCTTCGATACCTACTGACTCTGCAACTGAAATTTGTACGTGGTCAATACAGTTGTGATCCCAGTTTGTTGCAAAAATAGAGTTAGCAAAACGAAGCGATACTAAGTTAAGTACCGTTTCTTTACCTAGA
>NZ_JAKREZ010000023.1:0-67657 GCF_022348345.1 Alteromonas sp. CNT1-28
AAAACAAAAACGCCTTATTAAAAAATATCGCGATCGCAGCCTTCGGCTGCTAGAAAAAATAAACCCCTCCGAAAAAAGAGGGGTTTATCATCAATCTGCCGCATCGTAGATGCGGTTTTTGTGCGTTTCAAGCGTGTAAAACTAAGGCATAGGATCTAAATCTGCGCCTTCCTTTTCCACTTGTGGTGGCATTAGGTCTTCTTTACTAATACCCAATGCAAGTGCCACTGAACTTGCGATATACACCGATGAATAAGTACCAACCACTACACCGAACAATAAGGCGGTGGCAAATCCGTGAATAAGCGCACCACCCTTGTAAAATAATGCAACCAATACCAACACCGTGGTTAATGAGGTGATGATAGTACGGTTTAGGGTTTGCGTTAGCGAGATGTTGATAATCTCAACAGGCTCACCTTTACGAATTTTGCGGAAGTTCTCACGAATACGGTCACACACAACGATGGTATCGTTAAGTGAATAACCAATTACCGCTAGTACCGCTGCAAGTACCGTAAGGTCAAATTCGATTTGAAGTACTGAAAACAAACCTAGCGTAAGTATAACGTCGTGAGCTAGTGCCGAAACTGACCCTAGAGCGAATCGCCATTCAAATCGCATTGCGACATAAACGAGAATACACAACAGTGCGACTAGCATCGCAAGGCCGCCCTGCTCTGTAAGCTCTTCACCTACGTTAGGACCTACGAACTCGATACGACGCATATCAACCTCAGTACCGTCAGCGCGCAAGGCAGCTAGTACCTGTTCACCAATAGTCACGGCTTTAACGCCATCACGAGGCGCGATGCGGATAAGTACATCTTGGCTGCTGCCAAAATTCTGTACTATGGCATCTTCAAAATTTGCTTCGTTTAGCTGGGCGCGAATGCCTTCTAAATTAGCGGCATCTTCATAGCCAACCTCAATTAGCGTACCGCCAGTGAAGTCTAGCCCCCAGTTAAGGCTATTAACGCCTAGCGACACGAACGAACCTAAAATGAGTACCGTTGATAACACCATCGCAGGAATGCGAAGGCGCATAAAATTGACAGTATCGGATAGTTTTAATAATTGCATGTTACTTCCTTAAATCGCCAATTTCTCTACGCGTCGACCGCCCCATGCTGCGTTAACAATAACGCGCGTAACTAGGATTGCGGTAAACATCGAGGTTGCTATACCAATCATCAGTGTAATCGAGAAGCCTTTAATTGGGCCTGTGCCCACGGCAAAGAGGATTAAGCCTGCAATGAAGGTGGTAATGTTAGCATCTAGAATGGTAGAAAATGCACTGTCGTAACCTTGGTGGATCGCCTGCTGAGGGCTGCGGCCGTCACGTATCTCTTCTCGTATACGCTCAAAGATAAGCACGTTTGCATCTACCGCCATACCAACGGTCAGTACAATACCTGCCATACCCGGTAGCGTTAGCGTTGCACCAGGGATCATCGACATTATGCCCACAATCATAACCAGGTTTGTAATCAGAGCGATGTTCGCTACCACACCAAACGCTTTGTAGTAAATCAACATGAAAACAAGTACCGCTGCCAGACCATACATAATAGCCTGCATGCCCAGCTCAATGTTTTCTTTACCCAAGCTTGGTCCAACCGTACGCTCTTCAACAATTTGAATTGGCGCAATCAGTGCACCTGCGCGAAGTAGCAACGCTAAGTCACGGGCTTCTTTCGGTGAATCAAGACCTGTGATTTGGAACTTGCTACCCAGTTGCGCACGAATAGTCGCAACCGAGATAACTTGCTCGTGTTTTTCAAACACCAGCTTGCCGTCTTTGTTACGTTCGCCAGTCGACTTGTATTCGATAAACACCGTAGCCATTGGTTTACCAATATTGCCACGGGTTGAGCGAGACATCTTATTACCGCCTTCAGAATCCAGCGATATGTTTACATTCGGAAGCCCATATTCATCAACACCGCTATTCGCATCAATAATATGGCTACCGGTAAGCATAATACGCTTTTCAAGCAGCTGAGGAATGCCTTGCTGATCTTCAATCACTTGAGAGCCAGGAGGAACGCGGCCGTTCAATGCATCACGGATGTCGTTCTTCTGGTCCACCATGCGAAATTCTAGTGTTGCTGTGGCATTAAGAATCTCTTTCGCACGGGCGGTGTCTTGAATACCTGGAAGCTGCACAACAATGCGATCAGCACCTTGCTTTTGTACAAGCGGCTCAGCCACACCAAGTTGGTTTACACGATTACGAATAATGGTAATGTTTTGCTTAACCGCGTTGTCGCGAATTTCCTGAAGCTTGCTTTCAGCAAAAATAGCGCGAAGTGTTAAGTCATCCACCTGGTTAAAGGTAAGGTCGCGACTTTGGTTACGCAAAAAGAACTCTGCCTTGTCTAGCGCATCTTCATCACGGAACGTAATGTCGATATGATCGTCAACCTGTTTTACACCGCGATAACGAATGCCTTCTTCACGCAGTGAAGTACGGAAACCACCCTCTGCGTCTTCTAGCGACTTAGCAATCACTTCGGTCATATCCACTTCCATCAAGAAGTGAACACCACCGCGAAGGTCAAGACCTAGCTTCATTGGCGCGCCACCTAGGCCTTCAAGCCATTCTGGCGTGTCGGGGGCAAGGTTCATAGCCACGTAGTAGTCATCACCAAGCGCCTTTTCAAGCGTTTCGCGCGTAACAAGCTGGGTGTCAGAATCCGAAACGCGAACTAATATTTGTTCGTTCTCAAACTCAACACGTTTTGGAGAGATATTCTTTTCTCTTAGCGAGGCTTTTACTTGTTCCACAGTGGCGTCAGTTACCACAGCGTCACGGCCTGCTGAGATTTGTACGGCGTGATCTTCACCGTAAATGTTAGGAAGCGCATAAAGTGCACACATTGCAACCACAATGAGTGCACTCAGTACTTTCCAAATAGAGTTTTTGTTTAGCACTGGATAATCCTTTCGTGCCAGTACCGGGAAGCGTCCCGGCCCCGGCTATTGTTACTTACAGTGACTTCATCGTGCCTTTAGGCAGCACAGCAGTTACTGAAGACTTCTGAACAACGATGTTGTTTGAATCGTTAAGTGCAACTTCAATGAAGTCTTTTTCTTCTGACACTTTAGTGATTTTTCCAACCAAACCACCTTGTGTTAACACTTCATCGCCTTTGCTTAGTGACGATACTAGGTTTTTATGCTCTTTTACACGCTTAGCCTGTGGACGGTAAAGCAAGAAGTAAAAGATTAAACCAAATACAGCTAGCATGATGATCATTTCCATGCCGCCACCTTGCGGCGCACCAGCAGACTGTGCGTAAGCGTTAGAGATAAATAGGCTCATAAAATTCCCCAAATATTATCGTTGTTATAGTGCCGGAACCGGCAACCCTTTTTGTTCATAAAATTCTTGTACAAACTCATCAAGCGTACCTGCGTCAATCGCATCGCGAAGACCCTGCATCACACGCTGATAGTAGCGAAGGTTATGGATGGTGTTTAAGCGCGCACCCAAGATTTCGTTACACTTGTCCAAATGATGTAGATAAGAGCGAGAATAGTTTTTACAAGTGTAGCAATCACAATTCTCATCTAATGGCGAGGTGTCGTTTCTGTGTTTCGCATTGCGAATCTTCACTACGCCTTCAGTCACGAACAGGTGACCGTTTCGGGCGTTGCGCGTGGGCATTACACAGTCAAACATATCGATGCCGCGACGCACAGACTCTACCAAATCTTCAGGTTTACCCACGCCCATTAAATAGCGAGGTTTATCTTCCGGAATTTTAGGCGCGGTATGATCGATAATGCGGATCATATCTTCTTTCGGCTCACCTACTGAAAGACCACCAATGGCGTAACCGTCGAAGCCAATAGCTTCAAGGCCAGCAAGTGAAACGTCGCGCAGACCTTCGTACATACCGCCTTGAATGATACCAAACAGTGCCGCTGGGTTATCGCCATGGGCTTCTTTACTACGTTTGGCCCAACGTAGTGACATTTCCATTGAAACGCGCGCTTCTTGTTCAGTAGCGGGGTACGGCGTGCACTCATCAAAAATCATCACGATGTCAGAGCCCAAATCGCGCTGAACTTCCATCGATTTTTCAGGCGTAAGTAAAATCTTTTCGCCGTTTATCGGAGAGCGGAATGTTACACCTTCTTCAGTAATTTTACGCAAATCACCCAAGCTAAACACTTGGAAGCCGCCCGAATCCGTAAGGATTGGCTTATCCCAATTCATGAAGTCGTGCAGGTCGCCATGCTGGCGAATAATGCCTGTACCAGGACGAAGCATCAGGTGAAACGTGTTTCCAAGACAGATGTGTGCACCGCTGTCTTTTAATTCTTCAGGGGTCATTCCCTTAACAGTACCGTATGTACCTACGGGCATGAACGCAGGGGTTTCAACAACACCGCGTTCAAACACCAAACGACCGCGTCGTGCTCGGCCTTCGGTTTTTAACAACTCAAATTGCATGTGAAAGCATTCCCACTTTGGTGCGCTTTTGCGCTGGGTATAAAAATAAATTGGCGGCGATTATACCAGTAATTCGGCTGAGATCATGCCCCGTATCTATGTTTATCTGTAACTAAGCTAGAAAGGCCTGCAAAATACCGATTTACATGCCTTGTATCGTGGTCGAATGTGTTTAGGCGCGCTCAATAAACATTGAATCACCGTAGCTAAAGAATCGATATTCTTTCTCTATCGCTTCTTGGTAGGCATTCATCACGTTGTCTTTACCGGCAAATGCACTGATTAACATCATTAGCGTGGACTCTGGAAGGTGAAAGTTAGTGAACATTGCGTCTACCACTTTAAACTCAAAACCAGGGTAGATAAAAATCTCAGTATCTTCGTTAAATGGCGCAATAACTTCCTCGTCACCGCGCTCTGCACTTGCCTTTGCCGCTGACTCCAAAGAGCGTACAGAGGTTGTACCCACTGCAATAACACGTTTACCGTTGGCCTTTGTGGTTAGAACTGCGTCAACAACGTCTTGTGGTACTTCGGCGAACTCTGCGTGCATTTTGTGCTCTTGAATATTATCAACGCGCACAGGCTGGAATGTACCCGCGCCAACGTGCAAAGTTACAAAGGCCAAATTCACACCTTTTTCTTTTAACGCAGCCAGTATTGCATCGTCAAAGTGTAGCCCTGCAGTAGGCGCCGCAACCGCGCCCGGCTTTTGATTGTAAACGGTTTGATAGCGCTCTTTGTCTGAACTTTCATCGGGACGGTCGATGTAAGGAGGTAGCGGCATGTGGCCATGGGCTTCTAGCAGCGTTAATACGGTCTCATCGTGGTCAAACTGTAAAATAAATAGCGCATCGTCTCGCCCTGTCACCGTAACATTCACTTTTTCTTCAAGAATAAGCGTAGTTCCAGGTTTAGGTGCCTTGCTCGCGCGAACATGCGCTAACGCTGTATTGTCTGACGTTATACGTTCGATCAGCACTTCAACCTGCCCGCCCGTTTCCTTTTTGCCCAGTAAACGTGCAGGAATAACCCGCGTATTGTTGAACACCAAGAGGTCGCCTGGCTCTACAAATTTCAGCATGTCAGCGAACATCGTGTGCGCTACATTGCCAGTTTTCCCATCTAAATGTAACAAGCGACTCGCTGTACGTTGCTGAGTTGGGTATTTGGCGATAAGTTTTTCGGGTAGCTCGAAGCTAAAATCTGATAGTTTCATAAATACGACTAAATTACGGCATAAAAGTTAGACAAAAGTGGAATATTAAGTGTTATTTAAGTTGCAACTAAAGGCTAATAAAAATAGATTCACAGATGAAGCCAAAGTCAAAATAAAAACAAAAAACATTAATTATCAACAAATTAAAAATTAACGTATATTATAAAATAACTTTATATTGAACACTATACGTACAATTCAATTTATTAAATAGCACTTAACCCCTTAAACGGTTAAGATACCTACAGATAGTGATGATGTTCTCCCATAAACATTCCTTATCATTCGTACCCAGCACTTGCTGGGTATTTTTTTATCTGCTTATTTTCCCTGCCTACCGTCACTCATCGCAACGTAATTGCGAAGCTTCGATTCCTCTGCGCGGCAGGTTAGTTGAATATCGATATCTTATAAACGGCGGTATTTTACGCTGTTTATTGCTGAAGATCAGTTAAGATTTCCTCTAAAAGCGCCGCATCTAATGGACGCGCCTTCAACACGTACAAAATCTGCAGAAGTAAATCGGCGCCCATAATACCTTTATTTACCTTATTTCTAAGGTTATCTGCGCTTTGCTCCACGCCAATCTCTTCCAGCCTTTGGCTTAACGCTTGATATTTTACGCCGCGCACAGACATCTCAGATTTGACAACTCTTGCTACCGTTTGCCGCCACGCATTTTTAGCACCTTGCGTATTTCCAGTGTTCACACAGCCTCCAAAAATCACACAAATGTGATATATATTTTACAAAAACACACTTTTTTACACTTATAGCATGTATTTAATGTTGACGATTATGGCACAACAGGTCTACACTGCAAGTCTAGATATTGGCGAAGATGAAAATAGTCGTTACAGTAACTTCGGTGGTTAATACAGCAAAGTATCTGTTTTTAATAAAGTGCAGTTGTATAACACACCACTTACACGACATTCATTTTCACAACTATCGCTTCAATAATTAAAGGAGAAAGGTATGAGCTGGGAACTGGAAAGCATCGAAGCCTTATTTAAAGAGCATGATGACTTTGTGGTAACACGTGAGGAAAACTGCTTACTTATTGCTAATCAAGACGGCATAGATGCCTGGCTTGCTATCAGCGGAGAGCAGATCTTAGTAGAGAGTCTTTTGTTTGCAGCGTCGGAAGTAAAAGATAAGCCAGCGCTAGATCATGAAATATTGTCTACTCATATGGTGTTCCCTTTGACCACGGTAGGCATTTCAAACATTGGTGGTGAAGAATACTACACTGCCTTTGGAGCGCTAAGTGCCCAGTCAAAAGCCGAAAGTATCGTTATTGAAGTGGAAACCCTGTTTCAGAATGTTGCATCTTTCTTAGATGCCTACGAAACACACCTTAACTAAAATTTACTTCTAAGGAGAAGCGAATGTCAGTGTGGAAAAAATTAGTAACTGCAGTAAAAGGTGGTGCAACCGAAGCTGCTCAATCTGTCGTAGACAGTCAGGCTATTCGAATTCTGGAACAAGAAATTAGAGAAGCCAAAGAAGAATTGCGTAAGTCAGATCATGCACGTACCCAAATTTTGGCAAAGTGCAAACTTTCTCAGCAAAAAGTGGATAGCTTCAATTCATCAATTGCGGAATACGAAGCTCACGCGCGCAAGGCCATCGATAGCGACCGCCAACTCGCGCTAGACTGTGCTCAAAAGGTGTCTGAACTTAAAGAAGAACGAGACCAAGAACAAACATATCTTGATCAGTTCCAGCAGTCAGAAAAGCAACTGGCACAAAATATCCAACAGGCGAAAGCGAATTTACGCCGCTTAGAGCAGCAAGTGGATATGGTAAAAGCCACCGAAAGCGTTCAGAAGGCGCAAGTAGCGGTTTCTTCACGCCACATGGGTGCGAATAGCAAAATGAAAACGGCGACAGAGTCACTGTCACGTATTCAAGATAAGCAAAAGATGCGCAATGCTGAGCTACAAGCTGCAGAAGAGTTAGCAAACAATGAATCGAGCAGCGATCTAGAAAAACGTCTAGCCGAAGCGGGCATTAAAGGGGGTAAAACCTCGGCCGATGACGAGCTAGCGCGAATTCTAGGCAAGTAAGTTAGAAAAATGGGAGCTACGCGCTCCCATTTTTAATTCTTGTTACAATAATTTCCTGCGTAAATTACCGTTAAGTAAAGCGCTAACCTAGACAAATCAAGTACTTCAAGGCAGAGTAAAGGCACGCATAACAAGGGCTGTTTCTTTTATGTCTCCATGGATAAAACTGCGAAAAATCATGCTGCAATATTTTGCAGAATCACGCTGGTACACTATTGTCGGTGCCACCGCCTTTTACGCAGTAACAAGCTATTGGCTACTTTACGCTGCAGACGAGCACGATTTAATTGCCAACGCCGATTTTATTTACTGGCTGGCGGTCACCGCCTCTACAGTGGGCTATGGTGATTTATCTCCCGTCACGCCAGCGGGAAAACTGGTTGTAGCGCTTTACGTCATACCGCTTGGTTTGAGTATCTTCGCCATGGTAATTGGCCGGATTGCAGCTTGGGTTTCATTAACGTGGAAGAAAGGATTGTTGGGTATGAACAGCTTGATGCTAGATGGACATATCTTAGTAATTGGGTGGAATGAGCAGCGTACTATGCTGCTGCTTGATTTAATACTTCAAGAACGCGATGCCATGCCAGAGCGCCCCGATATTGTGCTGTGCGTGAAGGCCGATATCACTAATCCCATGCCTGGCGTGATTGAGTTCGTGAAGGTAGATTCGTTTAACAAAGACGAAGATATGGATCGCGCTTGCGTGTCCACCGCCCGAACTATTCTTATCGATAACCCACAAGACGATGTCACCATGACTACCGCGCTGTATTGTACTAAGCGTAATCCTGATGCACATCAGGTGGCTTATTTTGATGATGATAGCCTAGTCAGCTTACTTCAGGATCACTGCCCTAAAGTGGAGTGTACACCGAGCGTGGCAATAGAAATGTTAGTTAAAGCCGCTTTTGATCCTGGTTCAAGTATGCTTCATCACGACTTGCTGAGTATTGAAGAAGGCCAGGCGCAATTTTCAGTAAAAATCCCAGAAAGTAGCCACGCCATCTCTGTTGCTAAGTTATTTATTAATTTGAAACGTAAACACGATGCCATCTTTATTGGTTATGCGCCAAATGGTCTTGTGAAAGAAATGGTGGTAAACCCACCGTTGGACGTTACGTTAAACCCGGGCGACACTTTGTTTTACATTGCTGAGCGCCGCATTAACGCAATTAACTGGTCTTCCCTAGACGCTGATTAAGAGGCGTAAACATGTTTAGTAAATTATTTAAAAAATCAGAACCTAAAAAACCTAAGTCGCCAGAAATAATGGGGCTTTATTTAGGTGGCTCTTTCGAGTTAGATAACTTGAAACTTTCGCTATTAGAACCGGAGCTCACTATTGAAGGTGCAGCCCGTTCTCAATTAATTCAAGCGGTAGGAGAAGCGCCCTTAGATACAGGTGGCACCCTACTTCGCTTTTACACCGACGACGATGGATTTTTACAGGTAGTCACCGACGGCGGCTTGTCTGAGAATCACATTACCGATGTTAAGCTGTGGCACTTTTATGAAACGAAAACCATTGGTAATACTGCTCAGTGGAACGAATGCTTGAAAAACGTTATCAGCCAGCCCACCTATGAGCTTGACGGTAAGGTTTATACCCGCGTGTGGGGGGCAGTGGGCGATGAGTCACCGCCTGTTGCCGTCACTGAAACTACCTATGAAGAAGATGGTGATGTGAGTACTACTGATCAGTTTATGATGCTGTATGAACGCCCAATCAGTAATGACAGAGTTGAGACCCTGCTTGTTGTGGGTGAAGAAAAGCAAGTAGGTAATAATTTAGATAGATGTTTGGTGATTTCAACGGGGTTTGATGTTGAACCAGCAGATATCACTATAAACGGTTAATAAAAGGGAATAACTATGGATACGATCATGCAATCTTTGGCTGGCCTGGATAACTTTGCGCTTTACTTCGGCTTGTCGATTGTCTTTTTGTTTATCTTCAAATTGGTGTACGCCTTGGTCACACCTCACGATGAATGGAAGCTGGTAAAAGAAGAGAAAAACGTTGCCGCTGCCATCGGCTTTGGTGGCGCTATAATCGGTTTTGCTATCGCTCTTGGCAGCGCAGCTTCAAACTCGGTTGCTGTAGTAGATTTTGCTATTTGGGCGCTTGTTGCTGTGATTGCACAATCCCTAGCGTTTGCCATTTTGCGTTTCAGCTTTATGCCGAAAATCGCTGAGCGCATAAACAATAACGAAGTTTCTGCGGGTGTTATGCTTGCCAGCATGTCTATTGCCGTAGGCTTACTCAATGCCGCTTGCATGACCTATTAAGGGGGCAGCGATGACTGATAAACGAAACACTCAGCTTGATGTTGTTGATAGCGTGCAAGGTGAGAAGCACGCATTAAAACGCACCAAACATATTGACCTTGGTCGCATGCGCAAAGGTTTTAGCGTGAAGCCTTTAGCATTGGGTGTGGCCAGCGTTATTTTAAGTGGTTGTGGCGGCGAAAAAGAAGACGCCACCATTTACACCTCGCTAGAAGACTGTAAGCAGGATTTTCCTGATGCAGTAGAGCGTTGTGAAGCTGCCTACCAGACAGCGGTCGACGAGGCCATGCGCACCAGTCCGCGCTTTAGCTCTGAGTACGACTGCGAACATGAATTTGGCCCTAACCAGTGCCAATATGTGAATAATAGTAGCGGCAGCTTTTTCATGCCGTTCATGGCAGGCTATATGGTGAGCTCTCTGCTATCGCCAAATCGCTATTACTCACAGCCCTTATATACTTCCTATTCATATAATTCACCGTTTCGTTCACGCTGGATAACGGCAGACGGCTATGTGTTCGACGGTGACATTCGCAAAAGAAAATATCGCGTAAACAAAGACGTTTATAAGCCCAAACCTACCGTGAACCGCACAATGAAACGAGGCGGGTTTGGTAGCAGCGTTCGTGCAAAATCGTCTTGGGGTAGCAGCAGCCGTAAAGGCGGCTGGGGCGGATAACTATGTTTAGAATGCCTTGCCAGCCTCGCAAGGGCTGGCAGCAGTTGGCTAACGAGTTTGGTTTTCATTTCCACACCATGTATGGCGAGCCGTATTGGGATGAAAGTGCCTACTACCAATTCACGCTAGCGCAAATTGAAAACGACATTGAAGACCCCACAGCCGAGCTACATCAAATGTGCTTGGCAGTGACCGAAGATGTGGTTAATAGTGAGGAATTACTTACTCGTTTTCGAATTCCAGAGCAACGTTGGGACTTAGTAAGAAACAGCTGGCAGGAAAGAGCCCCCAGTTTGTATTCACGCCTTGACCTTGTCTACAACGGCAAAGGGCCAGCTAAGCTGCTAGAAAATAATGCAGATACGCCCACCAGCTTATATGAGTCTGGTTTCTGGCAGTGGCTGTGGCTTTCACAAAATGTGGATGCCGGCAAACTCGCCTTGCACGCTGATCAGTTCAATAGCTTGCAAGAAAAGTTAGTTCATCGCTTTCGCGAAATAGCATTGCACTACAACATTAATCAACTGCACATGGCGTGTTGTAAAGATACCGTAGAAGACCGCGGAACAGTGCAGTACCTACAAGACTGCGCTACAGAGGCCGGGCTTTTAGCTGACTTCGTTTTTATTGAAGACATTGGGTTAGCGGACACGGGCGTTTTTACCGATCTTCAAGACGCGCCAATTACAGACTGCTTCAAGCTTTATCCTTGGGAGTTTATGCTGCGCGAAGAGTTTGGCGACGTGTTAGAAGATGCCCAAGTTAATTGGATAGAGCCCCCATGGAAATCGATAATTTCCAATAAAGCCTTGCTTCCTCAGCTTTGGAAGAAATTTGAAGGCCACCCTAACCTGCTTCCCGCTTATTTTTCAGATGAAATAAACACACACACACTATCAGGAAAGTGGATTAAAAAGCCTCTGTTTTCTAGGGAAGGCGCGAATGTTTCTATCATTGAAGGTGGAATTGAGAATAGGCTTAGCGATGGTCCTTACGGCGAAGAAGGCTATATTGTTCAAGCATTTGAACCTTTACCCGTTTTTGAAGGTAACCATACACTCATAGGTAGTTGGTTGGTAGATGACATGCCAGCAGGTATTTCAGTAAGAGAAGATGCATCTGCTATTACCCAAGATCTCTCTCGTTACCTTCCTCATATTATTTTGTAATCTACTTTAGGGCCTTTCGATGAAGCCGCTTTCTTTCCAAATTCGCGTTCTGCTGACGCTAGGTGCATTGTTAATCGTAATAGAAGTAGCAAACTTACTTACCGGCAATGCACTTAATCAGTTTGGTGTAGTGCCTCGCACACTGTCAACCTTGCCATACATATTCACAGCCCCTTTCCTTCACGGTACACCCACGCATTTAATGGCTAACTTGGTGCCTCTTTTGCTGTTCATGTGGCTTACTATGCAGTGGGGAAAACGCACATTTCTCATCGCTACGCTAAGCGCACTGCTTATAGGTGGTTTGGGCGTGTGGCTGTTCGGTAGAAGCGCTACGCATATTGGCGCGAGCGGCATGGTATATGGCTACTTCGGCTTCCTCGTGCTGGCAGGGTTTAGAAGTAACAAAGTGCGGTATTTGCTTATTTCATTAGTAGTTGCAGCGCTATACGGAGGAATGCTGGTTGGTGTGCTTCCCACATCCAAATTTATTTCCTTTGAATATCATCTGTTTGGCTTTATTGGTGGCTTATTTGCCGCATGGCACTGGGCACGCTAATTAGTTTACGTATAATTAGCCTCAAGATAAGACGTTGTAATTAGATATGTCAGCAGTACAAGAACCTACACAAAAAAACCAAGGCTTTTTCGGCAACCTCGCGTTTAACATTGTTATTCCTGTGGTGCTAATGAGCTATGCAAGTTCGGAAGATTACCTAGGCCCTGCGTGGAGCATTGTGGCGGCACTCAGCTTTCCTATTGGTTATGGCCTATGGGATTTAAAAGAGTCGGGAAAGGTCAACGGCTTTTCCATTTTAGGCATTATCAGCGTACTACTTACCGGTGGGTTTAGCTTACTTAAACTGCCTGCCGAGTATATTGCGATAAAAGAAGCCGCTATCCCAGGCATTATCGGTATTGCTGTACTGGTAACCCAATACTCTAATAAACCCTTGGTCAAAATGCTTATTTTGAACGACCAAATCATAAACTGGCCACACCTAAATCAAGTTCTTGATGCGAAAGGAAAACAGAGCGAGTTTAAAAAGAAAGTCGCGGTTAGCTCTTACATCGTAGCGAGTTCGTTTTTCCTCTCTTCTGCACTAAATTATATCTTGGCAAAAATGATATTGGTCAGTGAGCCGGGCACTACGGCATACACTGAAGAGCTTGGCCGAATGACTGCGCTTAGCTATCCAGTTATTGTGATACCGAGCATGATTTTACTTATTGCAGCGCTTTGGTATTTATTTGCCCAAATCAAAAAAATTACTGGCGAAGAACTCGATAACTTTATTAATCAGTAAAAAGACGATCGATAAGGGGCTTAACGCCCCTTTAACATGCCCTTCCCTACGACTGAAGCTATTACATATCTTGTAATTTAGGCTACTAAAGCAATTTCCTGAAACGCATAAGAATATTAGCCATCAAATTCCCACACCGCTTTTAACCAAAAAGCGTGGGTATTACGTATACTCTCAAATATAAAAAATAACCCGTTCTATCAGAACATGTCGGCGCTAATTGAAGGCGCACATAGCACCTCTAACTGTGCGCCAGCAGCACTGCGTATTGCATGCATGCTCGCTCCTTCATGTTCACACTAAGACGGTTCAATACAAAACGGCGAATTATGCTGACAATAAAAGACTTAAAGAAATCTTTTTCAAAGACAGAGGCTCCGCTTATCAACAACCTTAACCTTACCGTAAAGACAGGTGAATCGGTGAGTATTCAGGGGGCTTCTGGCTGCGGTAAATCTACCTTGCTGTCGCTTGTTGCTGGGTTTGAGACGCCCGACGGTGGAGATATTTCGGTAAATGGATTGTCGATTGCTAGCAATAGCAAACTCGATAACACATTTAAAGCGAGTGATATCGACAATTTTCGCAAACAGCATTTAGGTATTGTGTTTCAAAGCTTCAATTTATTCGACTGCTTTAATGCGTGGGACAACATTGCCTTTACTGCAAGGCTAAAAGGTAATGTAGATAACGACTACCAATTAGCGTTAATGGAGCAGCTTGGGATATTACCCCTAGCGCAAAAGCCGCTAAGTCAGTTATCTGGTGGTGAACAACAGCGCTGTGCCATTGCTAGAGCACTCGCACATCGCCCCTCGCTTATCTTGGCCGACGAACCCACCGGCAATTTAGACGAAACCACTAGCGAAACCGTGTCAGACTTACTCTTTAAAACTTGTAAAGAGGCCAATACTTCTCTTGTTGTGGTAACTCATAGCCAAGACGTCGCGGTAAAAGCAGACGCCGCTTTGCGACTACATAAAGGGGTATTAGAGAGTGTGAAATATAAAACTAAAGAACAAACCTTATCTTCACCAGTAGCAGCAAGCTAATTACAGGTGAAAAACGTTAGCGATATGCGCCCTGTGAAAAAGACACCGAAAACAGCAAGTAGGAAGATAACGTGCTACCCACTCTACTGTTAGCGCTCTCTAGCTTACTTGCAATGGCAAGGCACAGGCTGTGGGAGCCTTTGCTCATTATGGCCGCAATTATACTGGCCAATGCTGGCTTGGTTACCGTTTTGCTTATAAACGAAGGCGCCACACAAGGTGAACTATTACAGTCGAAGCAAGGGCTTACCTCTGGCAGTATCATCACCCCAGCAGACAGCAGAGCTCGCTTTACACAAAGCGATTATGCCACGCTTCGCAAGCAGGGTTTTACCCAGCTTGTTGCAATAGCTGAACGAGACATCACCCTATCGTGCAATGCCAGCAAGCCCACAACAACTCTCACATTACTCGGTGTTGATACTCAGCCTCTTTTAGGAAGTGCGTTTAGAACAAGAGGTTTTGAAGCGCCTGCCCAAAACGATAGCGCTCTTTCACTTTCCTATTTATCGCAAAATGCCAAGAAATTTAGTGAAATGAAAAACCAGCAGACGCAAGCGGGACGCGAATTGCGCTCAAATTCTGGGGGCGACTTCGCTGTAAATGGGCTTATTCACCCCTTAACGAACGCAAAACTGGCCTGTCACGACACGCTTAATGAAACCGATAGAAAATATGCGCCAAGTCCCTATTGGCCTGCAACGGTAAGCGCGTATGTGAGCAGCTTTGCTCCGCAAAATACAATTTTGATCTCTATCGATGAGTTTTACAGAGGCGGGGTAACGATTGAGAATGATGAACCTGTTAAGCCTATTACTCCTGACAATGCTAAACGCGCGCAAGAGCAACAAGCAAAACAACAGAAAGCTTACGTCCCACTTTCCGGGTTTATTGCACTTTCACCGCTATCACAGCAGCATTTAACCCAAATAGAAACCCTACTTGGAATACCTGTAAAGCAAACCACTAGTAACACAGACAATGACACCGGTTCGTTGCCAGATAGTTTTAGATTAAATCTTTGGGCGATGAGTGGACTGATGGGCGTTGTGGCGCTTTTTATAGTACTAAACGCGCTAAACTTGATGTACCGCACGCGGCTACCCAATATCATTCGTTTACGGCAGCTGGGCATATCTCAGCGAATTTTAAGCATTGCCCTATTCACCGAGTTGCTTATTTACTGCGTAATAAGTATTCCAATTGGCATGTTCATCGGTTTTCAAGCTGCGTCATGGTTGTCACCTGTGATAAACGGTACATTTACGTCGTTGTTTAACGCCGTATTTGTTAACCCAGACGTTAATCTGCTTTTCACCTTCGGCTTCGCATTAACAACGACCTTTATATCGCTAGTTGTTTTTTCGTTAGTTTCTATAGTTAAGCTTTCAAATGCCCTAACCGTAGCGCCTGTCAAAAAAGAAAATGCGTTAGGCCAATTTGCCGTAGGTCTTATCTCATTATGTGCCCTACTACTGTTATTTATCGCTGAGGGGTTCGTATCTTCTACTGCTTCAGCACTTTTCTTTGTTGCACTGTTACTCCTTACCAGCTGCGCGCTTATTCTTCTTTGGTTACCTATTTTCTCTAAGCTACTGACTAGATTTGTACCAAGACAGTGGCCCGTGTTCCACTACGTCATTGCTAATATGCATTTACTGTCTAGCAAAACCCGTCTCGCTGTTTGTGCATTCTTTATAGCGCTAACCGCAAATATTGGTATGAATACCATGACGGACAGCTTTAGAGACGCCACTGAACAATGGTTAACGCAAAGGCTTTACGCGCCTTTCTATCTGTACACCGACGCGCCCCTTAGTCGTATCGAAACGTTATCTACCAAATCGTTACCTCCGCTTGCTTTAACTCCTTTACTTAAGGCCGAGGGAGCTGTTATTGGCTCACGTGCTCAAGAAGAGACACATAAAGAAACACATGAAGTCAGTAACAGCCCGCCCACTTACGTTTCTATCAGTAGCTACCCCGTTCACCAATGTGGTAAAAAGGCGCTTGTCCTCGATGATGTAATAAACAACGACCTCAACACAGTGTGGCGTGAGTTTACAGAAGGGAAAGGGGTATTCATCAATCAGCAATTAGCGTTTGCCCTTAACGCTAAGTTAGGACACACGCTAGATATAGAAAATATTCGTCTTCGTAAAACTGCGAATTCAAGTTCTTCGGCGGTTAATACATCTAACGAGGCGTATAGCTCGCCACAAGATACAACTACTGAACCAACACAAGGCTCACAAAGCAGTTCGTCGAACTCAAACGTATTTACAGCGACGCCTCAATGGAAAGTACTGGGTATTTATCCTGACTACGGTAACCTGAACGGGCAAATATTGGTGCCTCTTCCCTCGTTTAATCGAAACGATGTTCTTATCAGGGATCAACTTTTTTCCGGTGTAGTGGCTATTTACCCAGAGCCGCCTATTGAGACTAACGTGATAGGCGACAACAAACAAAGCACCTATGAAAAGGACATCCTCGAACAGCAGCTAAAATCACAGTTAGGGGAACACCGCGAAATTGCTCTTTATACCCGACAAGCGCTGTTAGATACCTCTATGCAGACCTTTGATCGTACCTTTGTATTAACCGACGGGCTAAATATTACCACCCTATTGGTGGCGGGGGTCGCCTTCGCCGTTTCGCTAACGGTACTAACCATAGGCAGCGCAGCGCAGTTATCTGTATTGCGTGCCCTTGGCATTAGTCAGCTTAAAGTAAAAGCATCTCTGTTTGCGCAATATCTGCTGCTTTGTTTTATCTCAGCCTTGCTCGCCATTCCTTTTGGCGTGTACTTGGCCAATGTCTTTATTCAACAAGTAAACCGGCATGCATTTAACTGGGTGTACCCGTTTTCACTTAATGTACAGGTTATTCTCTCTAGCGTCGGGTTATCGCTGCTTATCGTTTCGCTGGTGCTGTTGTTACCTTTAGGAAAACTTAAGCCGAAAATTGATTTAAGGCAGGAAGTTCAGCTATGACAAACCATTTAGGTAGTGCCAACACCACGTTTTTGCGATTTAAAGCCAACACCTTTTTAGTGCTTATAGCTATTTGTTTCACGTTGAGTGGATGTACTGAAAACCCAAAAGATGAAAACGAAACTCTGGGAACCTCCACGCCAAACGGCTTTTTTGGAAACATGCAGTCGAGTGACGCCTTTACGCCAGTAAAGCGGGGCAATACTGTTGAATTACCGCGCGACCACAAGAGTCATCCCGATTTTCAGTTAGAGTGGTGGTACCTCACGTTTGTGTTAAGTACTGAAGACGGGCAAGAGTTCGGCCTTCAATATACGCTTTTTCGTTTCAATACTGAGCTAAATGCCCCTCCAAGCGTTAAGGCTAATGCTGAAAATAGTGCTGAAGTTAACGCCAACAGCCATATCGCAAAAAACTGGAGCAATGGCCAGCAATGGATGGGACATGCTTCGCTGCACACCGCTGAACAGCATTATTTCGAAGAACGATTTGCAAGCGGCGGTGTAGGTAATGCCTATGTGAATCAACAACCTTTTACAACAGTTATTGACGATTGGGTTTGGAAAGCGGCACAGGCGGAGGTACAAACAGGTGCAGAAAGCAAAGCCATGTTCCCGTCCGTATTAACTTTCGCTTTCGGGCACAGCAGCACGCATCATCCGGTTAGAACACGTGAAAAAATCCCCGCTACCTCTGCAGACAGACTATTAGAATTAAATGACGCGCCGAGCGCTAGCGCCGTCAAAGTCGCGCTTAACCTGAACACCTCTGGGCCTTTTATCAAACAGGGGGACAACGGCTACAGCAAAAAAACACAAGACGAACGCCTTCGCTCCTACTATTACAGCCAGCCGTTCATTAACGCGGAAGGTACGTTAAACATAGAGGGTAATAGCGTAAAAGTTACGGGTAAAGGCTGGTTTGATCACGAATGGACGAGCCACCTAGCCAACAGTGAAGCCATGGGATGGGATTGGTTCTCGCTGCATTTAGACGATGGAAGTAAATTGATGGCGTTTCGCATGCACGCCATGAATGAAAACATGAAAAATAGCAAAAGCAAACACAGCGAAATATTCACAACGGCTAGCTATATAGCGGAAAATGGCACGAAAGAAACTATCGACCAAGCCAACGTATCAATTATGCCAACGGCCTATGAAACAATCAACGAGGGAGAGTCACCTCGCTCTGTTCCCACCGCTTGGTGTATTCAAATACCAGAAAAAGATATCGACCTATCCATTCGCCCGTTCAAGGAAAGCCAATGGAATAACAGCTTATTTCCCTATTATGAAGGGCGAGTGGAAATAAAAGGCTCCCATTCAGGGAGCGGCTTTATGGAATTGACAGGCTACTAAGGCCTGTTGACCTTTGATATGCAGCGAAGCGCAATAGCCTCTAATAAATAGACCAATTAATGCGTTCACTTAGCGATGTCAAAGCCGCCACACCTAGCTGAGAATTACCCACGCTATTAAGCGCTGGCGAAAATACGCATATTGAAAAGCGTCCTGGTACAACAGCCACTATGCCTCCGCCTACGCCACTTTTACCCGGCAGACCCACTTTGAACGCGAAGCTCCCCGCTTCATCATACATACCGCTGGTTGCCAAGAGCGCATTCACCTGCTTAGTTTGATAAGGCGTTAACACCTGCTCATTTGCGCAGGTTGAGAAGCCGGCGTTTGCAAGAAAACTGGTAGACCGAGCTAGGTCTTCACAGCTCATTTCTAACGCACAGTTGTGAAAGTAATTACGAAGTACACCTTCCACTTCATTTTCAAAATTTCCGTAGGCCTTCATCAAATATGCCATTGCCGCATTGCGAGAGCGGTGCTCGTATTCAGACTCCGCCACCACCTTATTTACCACGATATCGCCGTTACAGCTTAAGCGTCTTACGAAATCTCGCATGGCAATATGAGGGGAAGCGAACCGAGACTGAACCATGTCACTGACCACCAGCGCACCGGCATTAATGAAGGGGTTGCGGGGAATACCGTTTTCATATTCCAACTGTACAAGAGA
Source organism: Alteromonas sp. CNT1-28 (assembly GCF_022348345.1). Lineage (NCBI taxonomy): Bacteria > Pseudomonadati > Pseudomonadota > Gammaproteobacteria > Alteromonadales > Alteromonadaceae > Alteromonas > Alteromonas sp. CNT1-28. The sequence continues at coordinate 19,283 of NZ_JAKREZ010000023.1, forward strand.
GTTAAACGGCAGGCCGGATGGCTCGCATCCAACTCGCTCCCACATGGTTTCACCGTAGTGATTGATGGCTAAAACAAGATTAAAGACTTTTGAGATACTTTGAATAGAAAAAGGAACACTCGCATCGCCTATCGACGTTATTTGACCGTTTGTGTCGCAAATTGAAATGCCAAACTGCCTTGGATTAACTGTAGCCAACGCAGGGATGTAGTCAGCAACTTTTCCCATGCCCAACATGGGTTCAACTTCATCATAGATATCTTGAAGTAGTGCCAGCATTTCGTTTTTCATAGTTCCCCTTTCCTGCTTACCACAGATAAAAATAAAGCGCCTTGTTATAAAAACGCTGGCGCTTTAATTTCTATACAAACAATGTAGCGATTAGTTACAGCGCCAATCTTCCTTAAAGTCACACAAGCCATCATCATCTTCGTCTGACGTAAGCTCAATGTTGGTCGATACCTTTTCTGATACTTTATTTGAATCGGAATCGATTATTACTGGCTGTTTTTTATCGATAAAACTGAAGATTGTTTTTGCAATATCCGTGTTATCAATTTGCCCCATAAGCGATTGATAACCAGCACCAAAAGCAAATACTTCAACATCTACACCAGTGTGACCGCCTGTTGTCCACCCCGTGTTTGTTTTGGTGTCTAAGAAGGTTTTTACTGCCATGAAGCGAGTTTCATCATCTTGGTTTGATACGCTATCTAGCGTGGCAAGCTCTTCTTCACTCAACGACAAGCCAAGCTTCTGCGCCACAAATTCGCCAGGGTTCTCTTCATTTGCCATCTCTAAAGCAATTGTCATTACTGAGGCTGACATTGACTTAAGATGTTCAGGGCTCCAGCGGTAGTCGCCGTTTGCGCCAATGGTTAAGCCACCTGTACTGTGATCTGCAGTCAAAATAACAAGAGTGTCTGGGTTGGCTTTCACATAGTCGCGCAAGTACTCCATAGTTAACGCAAGGTCGTGCATCTCAGCCATGGCAGACGCGATATCGTTTGCGTGACCCGCCCAATCTACTTGGCTCGCTTCAACAAGAAGAAAGAATCCGTTGTCGTTTTCTAAGTGTTTAATTGCATGTTGAGTTAAATACTCAAGGCGATTTTTTCGCTTGTCGTCCAGTACCGCAGGCAGCGCTACCGGAGCAAACAGACCGAGAACATTACTTCCCGCAGGCACTGAAGCCAGACGGTTATATGAATCGGCATATTCGTAGCCAGCATCAATAAATTGCGCCAAGATATCTCTGTCGTCGCGTTCAAAGTAAGACGTTCCACCGCCTAGCATCACGTCAGCGACAAACTTACCGTCCACGCGAACATCAAAGAAATCTTCAGCTATTTCGTTGTAGTTCTTACGGCTTTCGTTATGCGCAATGTATGACGCAGGTGTCGCATGAACAATTTGAGAGGTTACTGCCAAACCAGTACGCATGCCTTTACTCTTCGCATGGTGCATAACAGAGTTTACTGGTTGTTTATTTACATCAACACCAATTGCACCGTTGTACGACTTAACGCCTGTAGCAAGCGCTGTTGCAGCAGCGGCTGAATCGGTAACATAACCCGATACACGAGCGGGGTATGTCGACGCGTTACCCACCAAAATGTCGTCAAATACAACTGTCTCGACTTCCGGAGTTGACGGATCATCTACATAATTACGATAAGCGGTGGTGTAGGCAGGCCCCATACCGTCGGCAACAACCATAATGATATTTTTGGGCACGCCTTTACTTTGCGTACCGGTTGCACTTGCTGATTCGGTTATAGATTCTGTGATACCACAACCCGCAAGAACAGCAATAGACGCACAACTTAGTAGTGATGTGCGAACAAATTGTTTAATCATTTAAACTTCCCTGAGTAAGTAAGGTATCTACCGGCCTGGTTACCCGAAGATACAACAACAATAAAGAAACTATCGCGAATGATTCTTTGGTGATCATAAAGGTGTTAGCAAAGCGATAAGATGTAATAGTGTAAAGCAGGCTGGCAAGATGCTCAAAGCTTTTGGACAAAATAACGCAAGCATGAGATGACCAGATGGTCATCTCATTAAATTAGCAACTTTTAAGAAGGAAGCGACTACTTATTTTGTGATGAGAGGTATTCGCGCATGCGCTGTTGCGCCACGTCTACGAGCATGTCGGGCTGGAACTTAGAGATAAACCTGTCACATCCCACCTTTTCTACCATGGCGTCGTTGAAGCTTCCGCTTAATGATGTGTTGAGTGCTATAAATAAGTTGCTCATACGCGGGTCGTTACGCACTTCTGAAGTAAGTCGATAGCCGTCCATTTCTGGCATTTCTGCGTCGGTGAACATAAGCAGAATTTCGTCGGTAGGATTTTTACCTTCATCGGCCCACTTCTTCAGCAGCGCTAACGCTTCAGCGCCGTTTTTACGTTCGATGATTGTTATACCTAGCTGCTCTAACGTATCTTTAATCTGTTTTCTTGCTGTGCTTGAGTCATCTACTATCAACACTTTCTTGCCTAAGAAGTGGTTAACAATGTCTTTATCTAGCACTTCTTCAGAGATAGATGTGTCGTAATCGATGATTTCCGCGAGTACTTTTTCAACATCGATGATTTCTACCAGCTCTTGTTTACCCTCAACATTCACCTGAGTTATGGCGGTTAAATAATTGGATTTTCCAATGCCGCTAGGGGGTGGCTGAATGGTTCCCCACGATGTATTCACTATGTTTTTCACTTCACCAATAATGAAGCCCTGCACGCTTCTGTTATATTCAGTGATAATGACATTCTTCGCAGTTGCTTGTGTAGCTGCACCACGCATTTTGATTGCCTGACGCAAGTCTATAATTGGAATGGAGCTTCCTCGGTAGTTCATCACGCCTTTCAGGTTGTGATGTGAACCCGGCATTATATTGAGCTTGGGTACGTTTATAACTTCTTTAATTTTAAAGACGTTCATGGCAAAAATGTGTCGCGTTCCCAGTTGAAACATCAAAAGCTCAAGCCTGTTCTCGCCAACAAGCTTGGTTCTTTGGTCAACTGACGACAATACACTACTACTCATAACACCCACTTTTCATATTATATATCAACAAGCTAAAACAAAAGCGCCCTCGTATCGGACAAGATTATCTAGCGTGAAGCTTTACGCCTAAATTTACCTTGCTCACACCGGCAAAGCTATTACCCTTTTAGCTAATAGACAGACGAAATAGTCAACACCAGCAAGCGTTTGCAACCTACGTAAGTTATTTTTTACCGACCACTTCTTGCCCCACTGCTGCCCCATTGCCTCAAAACCACCAAATATAGGTGTTAAAGATTTACAGTATCTAGACTTCTCTCGGCGCTAGCTATTCACAAAATAAATGACCGCAATGCAAAATATATATTTCTATTATTCCAAATCCGGCACTAGGATGAAATGGAATCAACGGGAACGCCCTACAGCGTAAACATAAACAACGTTAAGTATTTTAATTATAGTCGGGAGAGACGCTCATGTCGCAATATCAACAAGACATTGATAACTTCGCCACATTAAAGGCAGCACAAAACGGAACTTGGGAAGGTATCAACCCAGAATTCGCTGCACGCATGAAGGTTCAAAACCGTTTTAAAACAGGTTTAGACATTGCTCGCTACACTGCAAGCATTATGCGCAAAGACATGGCTGAATACGACGCAGATTCGTCTCAGTACACACAGTCACTAGGCTGCTGGCATGGCTTCGTAGGCCAACAAAAAATGCTTTCAGTTAAAAAGCATCAAGGCACAACTAACAAAAGCTACCTTTACCTTTCAGGCTGGATGGTAGCAGCACTTCGCTCTGAATTTGGTCCTCTTCCTGACCAATCAATGCATGAAAAAACATCAGTGTCTGCGCTTATCGAAGAACTTTATACTTTCCTTCGCCAAGCAGATGCGCGAGAATTGGGCGACCTTTTCCACAAGCTAGACGACGCTAAGAAAAACGGTGGTGATGTAGCTGCGATTCAAGCTGAAATCGACAATTACGAAACTCACGTAGTTCCAATTATTGCTGATATCGATGCGGGCTTTGGTAACGAAGAAGCAACCTACCTACTAGCAAAGCAAATGATTGAAGCAGGTGCATGCTGTATCCAAATTGAGAACCAAGTATCGGACGCGAAGCAATGTGGTCACCAAGACGGTAAAGTAACCGTGCCACACGAAGACTTCCTAGCGAAAATCAATGCAGTACGCTATGCATTCCTTGAACTAGGTGTTGATGAAGGTGTAATTGTTGCACGTACTGACTCACTAGGTGCTGGTCTTACCCAGAAGATCCCAGTATCTACATCAGAAGGCGACTTAGCTGCTCAGTACAATGCGTTCCTTAAAACTACCGAAGTTGCAGGGGCTGAAGACCTAAGTGAAGGTGACCTAGTTCTTAAGCAAGGTGGCAAACTGGTTAAGCCTGAGCGTCTACCAAACGGCTTGTTCCGCTTCAAAGACAACACAGGTTTTGACCGTGTAGTACTTGACTGCGTAACGTCACTTAAGCACGGCGCTGACTTGCTTTGGATTGAAACTGAAAAGCCTCACGTTGGCCAAATTGCTGAAATGGTTAACGCTATTCGCGAACAAGTACCAAACGCAAAGCTGGTTTATAACAACTCTCCATCATTCAACTGGACGCTTAACTTCCGTCAGCAAGTATTTGATGCTTGGAGTGAAGAAGGTAAAGACGTTTCTGGCTACGACCGCGCGAAACTTATGTCTGCCGACTATGATGACAGCGAGCTAGCAGCTGCGGCCGACGAGAAGATTAAGAGCTTCCAGGCTGACGCAGCACGCGAAGCGGGTATCTTCCACCACCTTATCACGCTACCGACTTATCACACTGCAGCACTGTCTACTGACAACCTTGCAAAAGGTTACTTCGGTGAAGAAGGTATGCTTGCTTATGTACGCGGTGTTCAGCGTCAAGAAATTCGCCAAGGTCTAGCGTGTGTTAAGCACCAAGCGATGGCAGGTTCTGACCTAGGTGATACACACAAAGAGTACTTCTCTGGTGAAGGTGCACTTAAAGCGTCCGGTGAAGATAACACCATGAACCAGTTTGACGTATAACGTAAACAGGCAATGAGTTAAACGGAAAGCATCCCAACCTTTCCTACAGGGCACCTTCGGGTGCCCTTTTTTGTGCGCGTCATTCACTTCACTTATGCTTTTTGCATAAAACAAAAAAAGCCATATTTTTCTAAACTTCATAAAAAAACAATATACCAACTATATTTCAATACCTTATAGGTATAACGGCGGCCAATTTAAGACTAAACGCTTATCTGACATTGAAATAAAAAAGCTTTATAATAGCTATGTTTAATTAGGTTTAAAAAGAGCATTAGAATAATGAATATAGCGAAGGTCGACCTGAATTTATTGGTTTATTTAGATGTGCTGTTGCGCGAAGGAAGTGTAACGAAAGCTGCAAACCAGCTAAGCATTACTCAGCCAGCAATGAGTAACGGCCTGAAGCGCCTTCGCGATCTATTTAAAGATCCGCTTTTAGTTCGTACCAGCGATGGGATGACCCCCACCAAGCGCGCGCTTGAACTACAACCCATTATTCGCGATGTGCTTAGTCGATTGGAAAGCTCTATTCAACCCGAGACTGATTTCGATCCGTTAACCAGCGACAGAACCTTCCGCATTATGACCAGTGACTATGCAGAGAGCACCTTGTTACTTGAACTTGTTGGAAGACTGGCGGATTTAGCGCCCAATATTACGCTTGACCTTATTACGCCGAGTGACGTGACGTTTCACGATGTCGAGCAAGGTAAAGTGGATATGGCAATTAACCGCTTCGATGAACTGCCTTTGTCATTTCATCAAAAAGTTATCTGGTATGACACCTTTAGTTGCGTAATGAGTTCCGACCATCCGCTAGTAGAAAAATGCAACCTAGAAGGCTATTTGACTGCCCAGCATATTTGGGTGAGTAAAACTGGGTTTGGCGTGGGTGTAGGTATTGATCCAAATGAAGTACAAAAATTGGGTTGGGTTGACGCAGAGCTTACAAAAATTGGCAAACAGCGTGCTATTCGCGTATTTACTCGTCATTACCATGCAGCGCTTCAGATTGCGAAAAAGCAAAAACTTATTGCTACCTTACCAAGCAAAGCGGCGCGTTTGTTCAAACACGACCCAGATGTGGTGATTAAAGAGCCGCCTTTCGACATACCACCTATTGCGCTAAAAATGGCGTGGAGTGCCCTACTTCACCACGACGCAGGTCACATTTGGTTGCGCCGCTTAATCAGCGATGTAGCTAGCGAAATGAATGCGGGCTAAACATTCACAAAATATATGGCAGAAATACAAACCATAAATTAAAAAACTATCTCTATACACACTACACTGGGTGAACAGACAAATGTATAGAGGTAGTTATGCAAGGATATATTACTAGAGGCCGACTACAGGTTGCCGAACAACTCGATAACTTTATTAATGAACAGGCACTTCCTGGCACAGGCGTAAATAAAGACACCTTTTGGCAAGGTGCAGAAACCCTCTTCGAAAAATTCATTCCTCAAAATCGCGCACTATTAGAAAAGCGAGAACAGCTTCAGCGCGCTATCGACGATTATCATAAAGCTGGTAACCCGGTAAACGGAAACGAATATACCGACTTCCTAAAAAGCATTGGTTACCTTGTTGAGCAGCCGTCACAAGTAAGTGCACAAACACAAAATGTAGACGCCGAAATAGCAACAATGGCAGGCCCTCAGCTAGTCGTGCCAATCAACAACGCTCGCTATGCACTTAACGCGGTAAATGCCCGTTGGGGAAGCCTTTACGACGCACTATACGGCACTGATGTTATCAGCAATGAAGGTGGAGCAGAAGCGGGAAAAAGCTACAACCCCGTACGCGGCGCCAAAGTAGTTGCGAAAGCGAAAGACTATCTAGATAGCATGATACCGCTTGCAAAAGGCAGCCACGCTGACGTTACTGAGTATAAGATTGAATCGGGTAAATTAGCGATCACTCTTGTCGACGGCGATGAAACCACCTTAGCAAACACAGAGCAATGGCAAGGATACCAAGGTGACATTAGCGCACCGTCAAGCCTGCTATTTGCACACAACGGTCTGCATTTTGAAATTCAACTAGACCCGACTCACCCTATTGGCGAGAGCGATGCCGCAAACGTAAAAGACGTATTGGTTGAAGCCGCATTAACCACCATAATGGACTGCGAAGATTCCGTTGCTGCTGTTGACGCTGAAGACAAAACCTTGGTGTATAGCAACTGGTTAGGCTTAATGAAAGGCTCGCTAAGCATTGAAATGACAAAGGGCGGCAAGCAGCTTGTTCGCGCTATGCATGACGATAGAAGCTACCAGCCGTCTAAACACGCTTCACAAGACAAGCTAAAAGAAGGCGAACTAGTACTTTCTGGTCGAAGCCTTATGTTCGTTAGAAACGTGGGCCACCTTATGACTAACAATGCCATGCTCTTTGACGGCGAAGAAGTGCCAGAGGGGATCATGGACGGTTTAGTCACTTCACTTATCGCAAAGCATGATCTTTTAGGAAACAGCAAATTTAAAAACAGCCGCGAAGGCAGTATTTATATTGTTAAACCTAAAATGCACGGGCCAGAAGAAGTTGCATTCTCTAACGCATTGTTTGGTGCTATCGAAGCGATTATCGATGTTCCAGCTAACACCCTTAAAATGGGCATAATGGATGAAGAGCGCCGTACGAGTATCAATTTACAAGCATGTATTGCCGAGGCTACTTCACGCGTTGTGTTCATTAACACGGGTTTCTTAGACAGAACCGGTGATGAAATTCATACCTCAATGCTTGCCGGCCCTTTTGCAGAAAAAGCCTCGCTCAAGTCTATGGCGTGGATTAAGGCTTATGAAACTGCAAACGTTGCAGTAGGCCTTCGCTGCGGCCTTTCTGGCAAAGCGCAAATTGGTAAGGGCATGTGGCCAATACCTGACGAAATGCAAAATATGATGACTGCCAAAATAGGTCACCCTAAGGCTGGCGCTAATACTGCTTGGGTTCCCTCACCTACTGCAGCAACACTGCACGCGCTTCATTACCACGATGTAAATGTGTTTGACGTTCAAAAGTCGCTAGATGAAAACTTTAGTGGCCTTGCTGACATACTTACCATTCCATTGTTAGAAGATGCTTCTACTTTGACACGTGAAAGTATTAAGCGTGAAATCGACAATAACGTTCAGGGCATTTTAGGCTACGTTGTACGCTGGGTTCACCAAGGCGTAGGCTGCTCGAAAGTTCCTGACATCAACAATGTAGGCTTGATGGAAGACCGCGCAACGCTGCGAATTTCATCGCAGCATATCGCTAACTGGCTAGAGCACGGCATTGTAAGTGTAGATCAGGTAAAAGAGTCTTTAGCTCGTATGGCTGTCTTAGTAGATGAGCAAAATGCGGGGGACCCTGAGTATATCCCTATGGCACCTGATTTAGGCAGCTCAATTGGCTTCTTAGCCGCAAGCGATCTAATCTTCAAAGGTAAAGAGCAGCCTAGCGGTTACACAGAACCTTTACTGCACGCCCGTCGCCGCGAAATGAAGGCAAAACTTGCGGCGAGCTAGCACAAAATATGAGGGCTAAAAATTGGAAACTAAGAGCTATATTCCATACGGAAAAATACCAAAGAATTAGCTAGCTAGTTTCAAGCCTCATCAGACGCATTTGAATAAGGCTCACTCTGTTAGTAAACAGCAGTGAGCCTTTTTATTTATTGCTGGCGTATTACTAATGCGTTTGCATTTATTGTCGCGACACGTGAAATCACTTCGCAAACACACTCAAAAGCGAACTGTGTAGTGATATGGCAACACTTTAGACTAAAGATATCGCTTATCTCCCCCTTGATACTTTGCTGATAATGCATGAGTAAACTACGCTTTTATGGTGTGGGGCGCAGCGTTTGTTATTCCGTTGGAACTAAACACTTAGCGCAAAGCCTCCTTAGTTTGGAGTATGCACATGCAGATAGCCTCGGCAGCAATACCGAATAATTTATTACAGGCGAACGTCACGCAAATTGTGCCCATCTTTTCAGGTGGAGGAACAAGATTGAGCGCCCATATCGGCATCATTAAAGCGCTGCAGGACATGAACGTAGGCTTCGACACCTTAGTGGGTGTATCGGGTGGCTCGATTATCGCTTCGCTTTATGCCAAAGGTTACACTGTGGAGCAAATGCGAGAACTCGCACTGGTTACTGATTTCAAGCAATTCACTGAATTTTCACTCGTTAGATTACTCCGGGAAGGCGGACTTTCTTCTGGCGACGTATTTCAACGATGGATTGACGAACAGTTGGAAGGCGCAGTGTTTGCCGACCTCCCACTCAACCTGCATATTCTCGCTACCGACGTAAACGGCGGCGGACCAGTTTTGTTCAACAAGCAAACCTCTCCAGATATGAAAGTGTCAGAAGCAGTGCGGTACTCTATGTCGATACCGCTCATCTTCTCGTTCAAACCCTTTAAAGAGCACCTGCTAGTAGACGGCGCTATATTGTCTGAAGATGCGCTGTTTGAAGATTGGCGAGGCGATGGCACGCCATCAGTATGCTTCAGACTGCAAAGCACCGAACAAAAACGCAAGGCCATTAAAAAGAACTTACTTCAACTGCCCCAATACATCAGCATGCTTATTCGCACGTTTATGACGGCAATATCCAGGGAGTACGTCAATGCGAAGTATTGGCACAATACGGTGGTGGTGAATACCGGGGAGATTTCCGCGGTAGATTTTTCGCTTACACCTGAAATTAAGAACACACTTTTTGAGCTCGGTTATGCAACCACGAAAGAGTTCTTGCCCAAAAAGTGTGCGGAATTTATGAGAAGCAGTGCACTTTAACGGTTTCAGAAAGTAATTATAAGTCGCAAGCGCTTACACTTTATAAAAGTCGCGATACCAGTCGACAAACGCTTTTACGCCTGTTTCAATATCGGTAGATGGCTGGTATCCAGTATCTTCAACGAGCGACGACACATCAGCATAGGTGTCAGGCACATCGCCTGGCTGCATAGGAAGAAGTTCTTTCTTCGCCTCAATACCCAATGCACTCTCAAGGGTTTCAATAAACTTCAAAAGGTGCACTGGTGTTTGCGCACCAATATTGTACACCTTATAGGGCGCCTTACTCGTACTTGGATCTGGATTGCCGCCGTCCCAATTCTCGTTAGGTTTAGCCACATTATCCAATGAGCGAATTACGCCTTCAACGATATCATCGATATAAGTGAAGTCACGACGGTGGTTACCATAGTTGTAAACCTGTATTGTTTTGCCTTCCAAAATAGCTTTAGTGAACTTGAAAAGCGCCATGTCTGGACGGCCCCAAGGCCCGTAAACAGTGAAAAAGCGCAGCCCCGTTGTAGGCAAGTTATACAGGTGACTATAAGTATGAGCCATTAGCTCGTTAGCTTTTTTAGAAGCCGCATACAAGCTAACTTGATGATCTACGTTATGCTGTTCTGAAAACGGCATAGTCTCATTCGCTCCGTAGACTGAGCTAGACGACGCGTACACCAAATGCTCGACTTTATTATGGCGACATCCTTCTAGAATATTCACAAAGCCAACAATATTTGAGTCGACGTAAGCGTTAGGATTTTCAAGTGAATAACGCACACCAGCTTGAGCAGCCAAATGCACCACTCTATCAAATTTGTGCTCTTCAAAAAGCGCAGCCATTTTGTCGCGCTCTTCTACCCCCATCTCGATAAATGAAAATAAATCAGCAGCAGTAGATGATTTAATCTCGTCTAGACGAGCATGCTTTAAATTCACATCGTAATAATCGTTAATGTTGTCAATCCCGACAACTTGGTCACCACGATTGATAAGGTATTGCGATACAGCTGCACCAATGAAACCAGCTGCTCCGGTGACTAAGATTTTCATTCGATTTCCTTTTTATTCGAAGTGGTAGCGACCATAAACGGTTTTAATAACTCCACGATAAACTTTTACACTAATATGAGGTATCAGGATTTTTAAGGGCATTTTTTTAAAATGGCCCCGTATCATCATAACTAAAGACGAAAATTTCGTTAAAAACGAATCTAACTTGGGATGGCGTGGAATTGCCATATTCACAACAATTAGATTGAAGAAAATAGATTCAATTTTCGAAAGCTTTGTATCGTTACCATCAAGATTTGTTCCAAATTTTTCTTTAAAGCTGCAAAAGTTGAGCTCAACTAACCTAACCGCATAAATTGCTTCCGTACGGAATCCGAGAGCTGTTGCGAATGATAAGAATTTTTCTAAATGTTCTTTATCATTCAGTGAGCAGAACAAGCATTTTAAATCCCAGAGATCTCTGAAAGGTTTTTCGTAATCCTCGTTAAAGAAAAAGTGAATAATGCAGTGTAACAATCGCCACTCTAAAGAGAGAGTTTGGCTTACACCGTCTACTCTTGCACTTTCTGCAAGTACACTTTCTATGGGTATCGATTTACCAGTGATCGGAGGAATGAGTGTGTGGTGGACATCTAATGTCGTACCTGAGGTTATGTGCCTGAAAGGTGGAAGTTCGTGTGACCATTTTCGATAATATTGCTCATCGTAATTATCTAACCTCTTTTCTCTCCACCCGTTACTTTTAAGAATACTCTCAACTTCATGAAGACATTTTTTATCGACCAAAATGTCTATATCTGACATCAATCTACCATGTGAGTTCTCGTCACTTGCGAGGATGTACGCTGCACCTTTTAAGAATATGGGGTTCACTTCTGCGTTAGATAAGAGCTTTTTCAAGCTATAGCTCTCATTCCGGACTTGCAGTGCTTGCCTTTGAGCATATATAGAAGACGAATCAAGGTGCTTTAGCGCAAAGTGCGAGCGGAGCGCAATATTATTTACAGACAAAATGTTGGCTAGAGTAGCTGTCATATCGTTGAAGCGGAGCACTCTTAAAATGTCCTGCCATTTGTCATCATCGAGGTCTAGCGCAAGTCGAGGACTTTCGAAAAGGCTAATAATTTCTTGAGGAGTAATATTGAGCTTCATCTAATTATCTTATGTAGGGTAGACTCAATATCGTCAAAATCAGAATAGGTTATTGCATACGCTTCGGCATCGCTCGCAATAGTACATAATTTCTTGAACGCGATATCTCCCAGAATACTATAGTTGAAACTATTTCTGATCAAAATCGATAAGGCTTGCGTCATGTTAAGACTAAGGATTTCAACTTCTGAATTTTTTCTGTATTTTGGCGTAACGACACCAGCAATCTTTGCCGGCTGTAAAGAGTTAAAATGTAGTCTATTCATCGTTTTGACGTGCGCTACATCTCCCTTTTGTGTCCCTTTAGTCACGCAAGAATACATCGCATTTGGAAAAGCTGAGCGGATAATATCAATAGAGTTATTTTTTAATGATGCAGGCCTAAAGAGCGGCGAAACAAAGCCACTAGCTATATCGATAACTGCAAATTCATCTGAGAACAAATTCCAAGACTTTAATCCTAAATAGGCCGAAAGTGTGCTTTTCCCCGAGCCTTGGGAAGCAGGGAAAACAATAGCTTTTCCATTCTTCTCTACAACGGACGCATGAATCAAAATTTTACTGTGATCATAGCTTCCGATACACCAATTCATTGCCCATTCAACGGATGGCAGACACTTGTCATAAGCGACTGGATTAAAAATTCGCTGCCCATCTAGCATAAAGACTTTCTGACGTCGAAAAAACCTTCTTATAAAACTGCTAGTTTCTAAATCAATAGTAAAGTCTATGCTTCCATTAACTTCTGATCGATGTTCACTTTCATAGAGCTTGTACAGCTCTCTCTTTACATAATTAGGCAAGTTAAAAAATTGAAAGTTAAAGTCACCGATATCAACTATCAAGAAGTTGCCTCTTTAAATATCCATTTGATGACAATGCTTCGAGTATTACACTTACTGTGTCATCTTCCGAAGAGCGCTGAAAACTCTTCACCCAATCAACTTGGCCTTCCAAGAAGACTAAACATGAAAGATCAGGGTGAGTAAAAAAGCTTGTTTCGCCTGTTGTTAATTCAAAAAAAGCGATGCCAGAAAAATCTGGCATCGCGTAATGAATATATTGCTCTTTTAACATTTATCGCAATTTAGCAATTAACAGTTTAACGAAGTTATGCCAACCGGTATTTTCGATGTGTCACCTGAAGCAATACCTGATGAAGAATCTGACCAATATTGATTACCGATTTCAGTGGACAACGCGCTATCAAGAGGTTTCGACCAGCGAGGTGACGACATTTTATTTTCCAAACCATGTTCTACACACATCGAGCCCCAGAAATCTTCCACAAGAAGCTCTGCTGAAGAGTTTAATATTTTGTCCCAATCGGCTAGTCCGAAATAGATGTTCAGATACATCGCAGCCAAATCCATTTTACTATCACCCTTGTCATCTTTGTCAAAAACTTCAGCAATATTAAAACTAATTTGTTCCACCGTAGAGCCATCTCCGAATGTCACTTGGGTGGTTGATAAAAAATGTGCCATACCTTTGACGTAACTATTCAGAGTAGAGTTCGAATGGTGTGAGCCAAAGATTTTTTTAATTTTCTTTTTTGCTTTCCAATGACTACTACAAGCAGATGATTTTGTTAATTTTTTCCAGGTACCAGGGGACCAGCCGCCGGTAATCTCAGGAACGGAACAAGTAACATTTATGACTTTCGAGCCACCAGATATACCAGAAGCGTTACACGCCCCCCAAACTGAAGTAGATGGAAGAACAGTGATACCCGCGACCGCTCCTGTGGTCTTAATAAATTTGCGTCGACTATTGTTAGCTTGATTGTTCACAAATTACTCCAAAAATTCAGTGACTTCTGCTTATTTCAATACAGGGAAGCAAGAATCGCTCCATAAAAAAAGCGCTTATTATTTAGCTGGTTACATCCGCACTGTGTCATTATTGTTAAAAAAGCTGACACAAGTTTACTCTGTACACTTTTACAAAACTAACACGCAAATCATAATACATTTGCTTTCAGCAAAGCTATACTTACTCCACATAATTATAATCTTACAGGTTCATCAGTGCTAATTGAAGAGTTAAAAAGTCTTGTTAAAGAAAATGCCGACGTACTTCCTTACTCAGAATCAAATACTTCGGGAACTGAAGGCTTCAAGAGGGATGTGGCTTGTATAGTCCGGCCCATCACATTGGGTGTCATTCAAGAACTCATCAAGTTTGCAGGCAGCGTAGTTAATACTCCGAACCAGTTTTCATTGTACCCGATTAGTTCTGGGAAAAATTGGGGTTATGGCTCGTCTATGCCGAGTACAGTTGAAGAAAAAGTGGTGCTTCTAGACCTTTGTGCACTAAACGACATTACCTATTTCGACGAAGAAAATGGTGTCATTTCTATTCAGCCTGGCGTTACTCAAAGCGCTCTATTTGAATACTTGTCCTCCAAACAAACTTCATACATGGTTCCGGTTACGGGCGCTGGTCCAACGACAAGTATTTTAAGTAACGCTCTCGAGCGTGGCTATGGTATTACGCCGATCGCTGACCACTTCACCTCAGTGATGTCGATAAAAGGATTTTTGGCAGATGGAAGCTTCTACCAGTCCTCTCTCCAATGCATGAGCGATATGGCCAATGGTGATAATAGTGAATGTTATGTAGATAAAACATTTAAATGGAAACACGGCCCTTATCTCGACGGAATTTTCACTCAATCTGGAAACATGATTGTAACCGAAATAACCCTTTCATTAGCTCGTGTAAAGCCTGCGTTTGACTCTTTTTATATGCGCTTTTTCGATAAAGAAAGTTTCAATAACGCTTATGCGGTTGTGAAAGAAATTTTCCACAATTTAGAAGGCGTTGTAGGCTCAATAAATTTGATGGATAAAAGGCGTGTCGCCGCGATGGTCGCAGACAACCCCCAAGGCTGTGGTAGCCATAAAGTAATGACAGATGAACAAGTAGACGCAATTTCTAAACATTACGATGTACCTGAATGGACATTAGTAGGAACGGTCTACGGCACACATTCGGTAGCAAAGGCTGCAAAAAGTGATATCAAAAAAATTGCAAAAGGAAAAGCCGACCAAGTTCTGTTCTCTAGCGACCTATTGGTTAGATTAGGTCAAGTTGTCACTAGAAGGCTTAGCCTTCCGATATTAGATAGTGCAAGAGAGCAACTTGAAAAGCTCTCTGCGGGTATGGAGGTCATGCAAGGCAAGCCCAGTCAGGTTGCTTTACCTCTGGCTTATTGGCGCAACCCTAGAGTTCGACCAGATAAGTCACGATTGATGAACCCCGCAAAAGACGGTTGTGGTCTGCTTTGGTACGCCCCTCTCGTACCAGCTAAAGTAAGCTCAATGAAAGCTTTTATTGAAATGGTTCGAAGTATTACCCCCAAATATAATATTGAACCCATGATAACCTTTACAAACCTTAGTGGGATTTCGACTGACAGCACTATCCCAATAGTGTTTGATTTAGAAAATCCGAAAGCAGTAGAAGATGCACACGCATGCTTACAGGCATTGTTTGATGAGGGCTTGAAACAGGGGTTCATCCCTTACCGATTAAACATTCAACAGCAATTAGAACTAGATGCTAACAGTACGTTTTGGAAAACGGCCGGGAAAATCGCTCACGCATTGGATCCTGCTGGCATTATAAGTCCAGACAGATACAACCCTTATAAACCCTAATACTTTACGTCATTTTTATTAAGTATTGCCATAACGTGTTTAACTGGGATTGCGTAACTAATTCCACTTGGAGATGAAAGAGCTGCTTCTTTGCCCTGGCTTACAAAGACTTTGTTAATCACACCCACCAAATGCCCTGTCTCTATATTATAAACAGGGCTACCTGAATTACCTGGAAATGCTGTGGCGTCGAGTTGATATACGAGTTCAGGCTTTTTTAGTCTCTTGAGCATTGAGACTGTCAACTGATCTGCATTCCTCGCAGGTATCGCATCAGGCGTAATAGCTGAGATTAGTCCCTTATGCGTAGCTGGATAAAGTCCAATTGCAGCACCTAAGGGAAACCCAGTAAAAGCAATTTCATTGCCTGGCTTCAATAAAGTTTCACTTCCCATTTTTAATGGCTTTAGTTCGTTACTGATCTTCAATAGCGCTAAATCATGAACAGGATCGATATCGATAATTTCTGCTTTTTGAGCAGAGACGTCTCGACCTTCACCGTGAATAGCAACATAGTGTTGCACAATTTGGGGATCTAGAATTTTTGAAACCACATGATAGTTGGTTATGACCCATCTACCATTGCCAACTACAAAGCCAGTACCAAGAACTTGATTGCCATCACTTTCCAGTGGTGTATACAAACCGATAGCAACGACAGAATCCGTTGTCTCAGACACTATATCAACAAATGAGTAACCTGTATTCGCACTTAAAAAAGGTGAAAAAAATAGAGATGTAAAAACCAGTAATACGTTGGAATAGTTCGATAAATAGGACATGATTGACGAATCTCTTTTTTTACAAGGTAGCAACATGGAATTGTTAAAGCATATAGTGCTTTTCTTTATATCTCCATTAAACTTAGCTATTTCATTCTTCGCAATTGGAATGCTTCTATCACGAAGAAAACCATACTTCGGCAAGACTTTTAAATTAATGTCACTCGCCACCTTTTTCCTTTTCTCTCAACCATATGTGAGTGACTTACTTCTCTACCCTCTAGAGCACAAGCATCACTACCCGAACACACAATCCGACGGAAACAAACCAGACTATATTTTAGTTCTTGCATGTTACTATAGCACTTTTGGAAACGTCCCTGATACGAGTAGATGGACTGAATGCTCATTGCAGCGAAACATAGAGGCTTTAAAGCTTCATAGAAAGTCAGGTGCTCCAATTTTAATAACCGGAGGCAACTTTCTTCACGATTCAAACGTTAATTATTCTGAAAAAGCCAGAGAGTTTTTCGAAGAATTGGGCGTTAGTAAAGATAAGATAATTATCACCAAGTTAGGCACTGATACAGAAGAAGAGGTTTTGTCGGCCCTTCCCTATATCGCTGGCGCAAAAACCTGGGTAGTATCGTCAGCAACACATATTTTTCGTTTAGAAAACTTGTTTAGCTTTTACAACTGTGTAGGTGAATTTTTTCCAGTCAACCACCATTCTAAAGGACTTCTAACCCCATACCTTGCATTTCCTTCCGCCTCAGCGCTATCAAAAAGCGAACTCGCTTTTTATGAATACCTAGCTCTTATGAAGCAAAAGCTAATTTCCAATACAGTGAATTAGTATTACGCACAAAGTCTATGTAATTTAATGTTAAAACTCTGCTAGACTGAATAAAAAGTATCGGATATCGCTTCATCTATGGTTAAAAGTAAAAAGCAAACCCTGCTCGAGAAGTTAGGGACTATAGTTGGTGAGAAAAGTAAAATTGGAAAGCTGATTTCAGGGTATAGGAAGCTGGAAGAGGCTAATTACATTTCAAGTCATTTTTCGGCATATTTGGCGCCAGTTGTTGCGAGTTCTAAAGAGTTGAAAAATGATGTTTTTACTATAAGACATGAAGTGTACTGTGAAGAGCTTGGATTTGAGCCAATAAAAGAGAATGGTTTAGAGTTTGACGAATTCGACAGCTTTTCACTTCACTGCTTAATACAGCACCATAAAAGTAAGCATTTTGCGGGCACTGTAAGAATGGTGAGGCCCATGGAGCCCGATGAACAACTTCCAATAGAAAAGTATTGCCTAAACTCCATCACGCGAAAAGATTTAGACCCATCTCAGTTTGACCGCAAAGATATTTGTGAAATATCGCGATTAGCTGTTCCTAAAGAGTTTCGTCGACGTGTAATGGATAAATTCGCAGGGGCTGGAGTGGCAGTTATCAACGAGCACACATACTCTGAAAAAGAAGTTCGCTGCTTTCCGTTTATTGCAGTTGGCCTTTACCTCGCTGCAGCAGCGCTCGCAATCGAAGAAGATATCAAACACGCTTATGTAATGATGGAGCCGCGTCTAGCGCGAAGTATGAAGTTCATTGGTATTAAGTTCGAACAAATTGGCCCAGTAGTCGAATATCACGGTAAACGCGCACCTTATTATATTAATCAAAACTTGCTTAGAAAGAGCCTTCGCCCTGGCTTTGCAAAGATGCTTGCAGATATATTGAATTCAATAGAAAAGCAAGATTTTTGATTTGGGGGGTGTCCACTTCCCATAAATTGAGACAAACTTAATTGGAGTTTTCTGCGGTGATTAATGCAGGAGACACTTTGAAAAAATCACGCTATCAGCAGTGCTGACCCACCATAGTTGAAAATCCAAATACGGTGATATAGAAGAGTCTGGCTTCAAACGATTGAACAAGCTTTAAGCAGAAAATGCCAGATTTATTGAATCTGAGGCGCAGAGCTAAACAAGTACTACCCAAACGAATAGCCAAGTCGTATACGTGTTAAAGCAGTTAACGGCTGAACATGGACTAGCAACTCAGCTGCGTATGGACAGCCGCATCTAAGCTTTAGAATGAAAACACCTAATTAAGTGCATACCGAAAAAAGCCAGTGAACTGAGTCACTGGCTTTTGAAAAACCGTCAACATATTTTCGGACGGGACAGCTAAATCTGATATTACTTGCGACGGCGAAGGAAACCCATACCTACAAGCGCTAGACCAAAAACACCTAAAGTTGCAGGCGCTGGTACAACATTAGTGCTCAAATTACCTGCGTTACCTTGCGCAATTGTAATAATGTCACCGTTAACCGCTTGGAAAGTTGAAGATAGGCTGAACGCGACAGCATCAAAGAAATCAGTTAAGCCTTCTTGAGTTACCTTGTTACTAACAATATTGCCGTTTGCAATACCTTCACCTGGTGCTGGGTCAGCAATATCTATACCAGCAACCAATTCACCATCTAAGAGACCACCGTAACTTAGGTTTTGAACAGTAATTTCTGGAGAATATTCAAGTTCGCTAAACGAGCCAGACATGAAAAGTGTGTCGTTAATTTCATCAATAAAACCCGCTGCCCCAGCAGTTAGGCTCATACGGTCTGTAGATGCAAAGTCGCCAGGAAGAGAGCCTGAATACGCATCGATGATGTAAAGATCAAAAAACGAACCATCTGGGTCCAATGTCAAAGACTGCTGAGGTTGACCTGTGAAAGGGTTTATGATTGTAGTTTCAACAACCGACAAGCCGCCAAAGTTAAATGCCAGTGTACAAGATGGGCATAAAAACTCGCCTGCACTTCCTGAACTTAGCGTACCGAAACCCGTAAGTTGAAGACCAACAAAATCAGTGAAATCACCAGTATATGCTGTTCCCAAATTAACCAAATTACCCGATTGGTCTTGGAAATACTGTAGGAAGTTAAGGGTAGTAACTACGTTACCTGTACCGTTAACTGCACTTGGCTCTACTGGCTCTGGAACCGAAACACCACCTGGAAGTAGAATCGGATCGGCCGCTACTGTAAATGACATTGCTAACGTTGCTGCTACTGCTAATTTCTTAAACATGATGTTCTCCATTGTTTAACCGCTTTTCGGTTTTCCTTGAACTTGCTAGTTGCGTGCCAATTTTTAAGGAATTGATTTGATTGACTTTTTTCTCATGGAAAAATTTAACACTGTAATCTTGTAAAAAAACCAGACACTTAATTAAGTAGGCTTAACAACGAAGACTTCCTATCCGTAAGACCTTTATCAACAGTCTTAGTCTGCTCAAGAATTTTTCGAGCCTCCTCAATTTTGTTGAGTCTGATCTTTGCCTCAGCCAGATTTAAAAGTGAACCCGCAAAGACTCTAGCCCCCATCTCAAGCCCTTTCTCAAAAGTACTCTCTAACTTTTTATATTGATGAGTCGCAAGGTATATACTGCTGGCGGTCGACAGCACATTTCCATTTTTGTATCCATTTTCTAGCTTTAGAGCATCTTGGATATATTTTTCTGCCATCTCAAAACTCTCTGCCTCAAAATATAACCAGGCTAAATTGTTAAAAACGACAACATCTTTTACACCGCTATCTATAAGTGCCTTATATTGGTTTATAGCTTCGGTAGCGTTCACTGAAATTAAGGCATCAGCATAGTAACGCTTTAGGATAGAATCTGATGGGGTCAACTCTAGTGAGGATTTGAGGTAGTCTAATGCCTCGCTTTCTTTTCCCATAGCTTTTAATGCCGCCAACCTGTTGCTAAGCAATTTTGCACTGGGCGCTAACTGATAAGCTTTTTCAAATAACTCCAAGGCTTTGGCAAAATTATCATTCTGAAGTTCTAGACGAGCCATTGAATTCCAATAGCCTGATGAGGATACGAAATCCTGTTCATTAATGCCACTTAGAAGGACTTTTGCATTGGTCGAATTGCCTACTGCCAATTCAAAATGAGAACGAAGCAATTTTGCATCAGCACTATTGGCAAATTTTTGATGTGCTTTTCTCGAGACAGTTAACGCGGAGCCGATATTCTTTTCCAGCTCAAGAATATTGCATAATTGGACATACGCCTCTAATGGCGCATCAAACGAATTGATCCAATCATTTAAATCATTTTTGGCCTGACTAAAATCACCGACCCTAAGATTGATACTTGAGCGTGATAGGTAGAAAAAGTCATCTTTATTTTCTTTCGTTATACGATTAAGCTCTTTCAACGCTGCTCTGTAATCACCTTTATCAATTAAAGACGATAAGTAAAGTTTCCAGCCACTCTCTGCAGGTTTGTTTTCATATAACCTTGAAAAGTACTGAATGTTACTGTCCGTATCACCGATTTCGCGGTTTAAAACATATAGAATAGGCTCAAACTCAGATTGTTCATTGAATGACTCTATAAAGTTTTTCACCTCATTTCTCGCATTCTCATATTCATTTTTCTGAAGGTGAAAGGCGACAGATAGAACTACTGGAACTCTATGGTCAGATTTGATGGTTCTCAAAAGTTTTGCCGCTTCTAGTGATTCATCGAGCTTTCCTTGTTTAAATAGCGATTGCGCTAAAACTGAAAGCAAAGCCGTATTGTTCGGTTCGCTTTTTAACCCCTCTTTAGCGACCTTCTCTGCTTGCTCAAGCTCGTTACTTCTGAAGTGAGCGAAAGCTAAAAGATATGTAGCATCGGCTGGTTGATTGTTGAGCCGAAGATTTTCCGTAAGTTGAGATTTAACAATTTCTTCGTTTCCGAATTTTAGATTCCAATAAGCGCTTTCAGCACTGGTAAGCTCTTCGCTTTCATTGACTTTACTAAGAATACTCTCTTTAAGCTCAGCCATTAAACCGCTGTAACTGGCGCCTGAGAAAGTTTCAGCAAGAGCTTTCTTTTCATCAAATGAGAACTTTTCTACATCATAGTCCCCGAGGTCGATATCGTAACCAAGCTTAGCTCTTGTAAGCATTTCTATTTGTTGAATTTGCCCAGTCTTTCTATAGGAGTTAGGTAACTTTTCTAGAGCACGAAAAGCCGCTTCAAACGCCCCCTCTTTAAAAGAGGCAACGGCATATACATAATTCAATCGGCTTGACTCAAGACGCTCTTTAATTGCTGCTTCAGCATGTTTCTTTGCACTACTGTAATCCGCTTTAGCTAGTGCAACTTCTGCGTCCAATAAAGAAATTACGGGGTGACTATTAACCTTAGTTTTTAGATTTGTGAGTTCTTTCGCTGCATGTTCTATTTCATTTGAAAGGACGAGGCTATTTATTAAATAAACTTCAACCTTAAAAGTTGAAGGTTTTACATATAGATATGACTCAAAATTTTTGGAGGCTTCTTGAAAATCGCGCTTTAAGAAGGCTAGCCTCCCCTTCAAAAGCAGGGCGCTAGGCTGAAGTGAGTCTTGATTTATTTTATTGATAAGAGCGTAAGCATCTTCATATTTACCTTTCGAGGCCAGTCGATAAGACTCAAATGTAGTCACTAAAACAACGTCAGATACCTTGTTTCTAACCATTGTGTTTGCGTTTGCAGACTCGCCTAACTCAATGTAACTCAACGCAATGTTTAAGGCTGTTTTTTCATCAACTTTATCTACAAGTGTTTCATGCAAATCTGCTAATAGTATAACCCCTTCGAAATCAAATTGGTTGAATAAGCTATTTATCATGCCCTCTAACGCTTTACTACTTTCAGAGTCAAGCTCTAATGCTTTTGAATATTCTTTTTCTGCTGTGGCATAATCACCAAGAATCATATATAGGTCAGCAACTTTGCGACGCAAATCGCTATCACTCGGCTGCATTGATATCGCACTTTTATACTCTAAAACTGCTTCTCTAAAGTCACCTCTTGCAGTTAAGGTTTCTGCTTCGGTAATGATTTCTTCAACAGCTTTTGGCGAACAAGCTAAAAGACCGGTTATGGTTATCGCTAAAAAGCACTTCCTACGAATATCTTTGCGCATGCCTACTGTCCTCAATCCTGAATTTTTTTGTTTGAATATGAAACATATTAACCATTCCCAGACTAAATTAATATACAATCCAGTGCTTGTTGTTAAGGAAGTCTAGGACAAAGGTAGGTTCTTACGATTACCAGTCCGCGAATTAACTATTTCGGAGTCTTAAATTGGAAACTGCTAGTATCTTTAGTCCTTCATCTGTTGATTGCCTAGTAGAAAAAGTGTCTAACATTTTCAATGAATCTGACCCTAGTAGCTTTTTTCTTGATAAACAATGGATAACTTCTTGGCTTAGTGTTCTGGATGAACTTCCTGATATTTACATTTTCAAAAATGACGATGAAATTATTGGATTTTCCCTCCTTTCCAGAAAAAAAGCGCTAACGTTTCCACCACTGTACGAAGGCTTTTTAAATCAAAAAGGTCAATCCCATTTTGACCAAGTATGGATCGAATATAATGGGATAATATGCAGGAAAGAAAAGATCTACGAATGCATTTCTGCACTGTTGACAGCTTTTTTCAAAAATAAGCGCAATCAACGCTTAACTGTTTCGATGACTACAGATTTCGAGTGTTGGCAAAATGCGATTTCAGAAGCAGGCTATATTTCTGAGAATACTGAAGTTTTAGGCTACAAATCTGATTTAACACTCTGGCTAAATGAGCTCGAAAAGTTTGAGTTTATTTCAAAGAACACTCATTCTCAATTAAAGCGTTCTATCAACACCATAGAGAAAAATTTAGGGAAAATTTCTTTTTCTTTTGCTTCAAAAGATAATATTTTGAATTACTTTTTCGAATTGGGGGCGCTTCACAAAAAACGTTGGAATGACTCTGAAGAGGGAAGCGGATTTGATAACCAGTTTTTTGTTCAACATCATGTAAACTTTTTGACAAGAAATAGCCAGAACATTGATCTTGTAAAAGTAAGCGCAGGCAAAGAAACTCTGGGCTATGTTTATAATATAAAGTTTGAGAAGACGGTATACTTCTACTGTTCAGGCCTTAACTATGACATCACTCATAAACACATTAAGCCAGGGTATACAATCCATCACGAATTAATGAAACACTATCGAAAACTGGGCTATCTCTGGTATGACTTTTTAGGAGGTTACGCACGCTATAAGGATAGTTTGAGTAGCGCCAAGTATCAGTTCAAAACACTTACCATTTATCGCTCTAGCAGGCAGTTAAAACTAACTAGAATTGTGAAAAAACTTATATCTTTTTTAACACTTTAGCAGGGTTCCCACCTACTATAACCCCCGCAGGCACATCATCAATAACTACAGAACCTGCTGCTACCACACTTCCTCTGCCAATATTTGCCATAACCAGTGCACCGTTGCCCAACCAACAGTTCTCTCCTACAGAGACTTTGGTGAAAACGCCGCCCTGATCTTTTATCGGCTTTTCTGGGTCAGAAAAATTATGTTGTCCTTTGCCACTCATGATGTGCACACCGCTTCCCAACAAAGTATTTTTCCCAATAGCGCATTTACCAATGTTACATTGCGGACCTATGTACACTCCCTCGTCAATCTCAGTATCTTGTTGTGAAAACAACGTGGCGAAACCGATGAGAACGTTTGGCGCACACGAGGTCATGACAAACCGATAAAAGCCCGAACGTAAATAACACCCTAGTTTACCGGGTATAAGCGATAGCAGCTGGCTAAAAGACGAAAGCAGCGAGTCTTTGTTTACCACAATAGACAGCATTAAATACAAAAGCGTGAAAGGAAACATTACAAGTGCACAAAGGGCAAAAAAACTCTTCTTAATTATTGATTTCATATTCTTGCCATTGCCACCATCAACGGGCTCAATTGTTGTTCCCAGCTATATTCGCTAACTATTGCTTGGTAGCTACGTTGTGCTTTATGTTGTGATAGCTCAAAGTTTTCAATACTCTCAACGCATGCAGCTACAAAGCTGTCTACATCATCTACTATCCACATGTTGTCAGCGTTGGCAAACGAGATCCCTTCAGCTCCCATAGACGTGGTTATTATCGGTAGTTTACATGCTGCCGCTTGAAGGACTTTGTTCTGCACGCCCCTTGCCAACCTAAATGGCGCAACAAACGCATGAGCTTGGTGAAAATAAGGCAATATATCATCGACAAAGCCCGTGACATCTATACCATCGCGGCCTGACAACGCTTTTATTTCTTCAACAGGGTTCATACCACCCACAGTAAACTTTGCATTCGGCGCTTTTTCTCGAATGAGTGGCCAACAGTTTTTAACAAACCAAAGTACCGCGTCTACGTTTGGCTTGTAGTCCATCACGCCCGTGAACAAGAAATGCGGTGCAGTGCTTATTGCTACCGCGCAAGGCTGGGCTTTCGCTGGATAAAACGCATCGAAGTCTAATCCGTTTCCAAGTACGGTTATCGCTTTCGATGAGTCTACTGAAGAATTAAATAGCTGCGCCTCTTCGCTTGCAATCAAAAAGCACTCATCAAACCGTTGGTTTGTTTTAGCCTCAAGCTTTTTTATACCCTTGCTTTCACGCTGGTATACGCAGCGCATTAAGAAAGAAGAAGAATCTGCGTATTGCGCCCACTTATCTGAATCAACGTCCATAAAGTCCATAAACAAGCGACAATGGGTAGTGTTGTAATAAGGCGAGTTGAAGATGTAATAGCTTAAACTCGACGCGGTTAACAGCAGCGCATCCTCACCCTCTTTCAGCTTTTCATCAATAACATGTTGAAGTGTTTTTGAGTAAAACGCTCCAACACTTATGGGCAAACCTTGCAGTAAGGCCGAAGCATAACGCGTGAATTTACTATCTAACTGGTAAGAGTTAACCGAAATTCCAAGATGCTTGGCTAACGCTTCGGCATTTTTCTTATCTTCTGCAGTTTCTATGAGAGAAAAAACTTCGACTTCGTACCCTAAGCGATTTAGAAATTCAATTTGATGATATGTTCTAAGTTTTTCGCCCTTATTTGGGGGATACGGTACTCGTTGCGACAACACGCAAACTTTCGACATCAGCGCCTTCCAAGCTATCTTTAGTATTTTTATTTGTCCTATTATCATACTACTTCGAAGCAAATATAAGGTCAAAGTAACAAATTAGTGATGAAGGCTACACAAGTGGCAATTCCATTGGCATACTAGAGTCATTATGCATATGTTCATCAAGAACATTGCTCACGGAAGAAATAAAGAAAGCAGTAATGACACAAACGGTTGGAACTATCCAGATTGCCTCTTTAGCCAAAGAGACGTGCGGACATTTTAAAACAGGAATACCTTGCCCTAAGGGAATGTGGCCCGCCGTCACTCAATTTCGGCTTGCCGCAAACGGAATACTACTAACTGATGCTTTTATCAAAACCTCGCAGCTATGGCCAGATGGTTCAATAAAGTGGTTATTATGTGAAGGTTTGATTGATTTACAGCGCCATTCGGTAAGCGATGAAATAGTTCTGACGTTAGAAGCGGTGGAGAGCGACTCACCATCGAACAAGCTTGTTTCACCTGTAAACAATAACGATGAGGCGCTTTCACTGTCTCTGGGCAGTGGCAAAACATTTACAATTAACAAAGCCAAGCCTTTTCAGTTTGTAACCAACAAGCACTTATCCAGCTCTTTCGATATTGTTGATATTACTCCTCAATCGATAACCCCTATTGCATTCTCTTATGCTCTTCATTGCAATAACAACGAATACAGCGCATTAACCGTTGAACAAAAATACGAGATTAGGCTTGGCAGCGATAAAAAGCTGATTGTTGAAACAGAAGCGTCAATCTTCCTTAGTACCGGAACGGTTTGTGCTCATTTAACAATGCGAAACCCAAGCGCAGCGTCACACCCAAATGGGAAGTGGGACCTGGGAGACCCAAACAGTATTTATTTAAAAGAATGCTGTATCTCGTTTAAAGGTAAATCGCTAGAGTCTACGCTGACGCTAAATTCTGATGTCTTTAGTTCATCTGAACATGAAGAGCTGACACTTCATCAGGCTTCCAGTGGTTTTGAAAACTGGCAAAGTCCAGTTCATGTAAATAAAGACAACGTTAACTCGCTTCCGTTTCGCGGTTTTAAACTTTACCAACAAGACCACTTATTGCTTTCGGGTGACCAAGCAAAACCGCAAATTAAGATTTCAAACAGCGGTAGCACTTTTAGTATTCATGTTGATAAGTTTTGGCAAAATTTTCCTTCTTCAGCACATTTAACAGCAGACAGTTTGAGCGTTAGCTTGTTAGGTTCAAGGCATAGTGAATGTACTGAACTTCAGCCTGGTGAACAAAAAACACGATGCATTTCAATCGCACCTTTTGACATACAATCGCTGCAGGTAGTCATTGATAGCGCTTGGTTAAAAAACGCATCTGTTTTGCCTTTTCTCCCTTCTAAATCATGTGAGTTTGACTCACTTATAAAAAATGGCATTGAAGGTTCGTCTTCTTTTTATCAAAAGCGGCTCGATATCGACGAGTTTGGCTGGCGACATTTTGGTGAGCTGTATGCGGATCACGAAAAGGCACTCGCATCTGACGAGCCCTTTTTCGTGTCACACTATAACAACCAATACGACCCCATATTTGGAATGCTGATACAGTGGTTGTTAAGCGGCGATGCTCGATGGTTTGAACTAGCCGACGACCTTGCCAAGCATGTTGCAGATATTGATGTTTATCACACCAGTGACGATAAGCCTGAGTATAGCGGCGGAATGTTTTGGCATACCGACCATTATGTTCAGGCATATACGGCTTCTCATAGAACGTATTCTAAACATCAGCCGTCTGGTGTTTACGATGACCATGCTGGAGGCGGCGGTCCGGGTGGGCAACATTGTTATACTAATGGCCTCACTTTGCATTATTTGCTTACTGGCTACACGCCGTCTCGAGACGCCGCATTATCCATAACGCAATGGGTAACCAATTATTATGAAGGCGACGGTACGTTTGTAGGCGCCCTGCTCGCGCTAAAAAATAGCGATGTTCCTGGTGTTAAAAATGTAAAAACAGGAAAGTACCCTCTAGACAGAGGTACGGGTAACTACCTGCAAGCAAGGCTAGATAGATACGAACTACAAGGTTGTGATAGTGATATTGAAGCCGCGTCCTATATTATAGCGAATACGGTCTCCCCCACCGATGACTTCGACCAGTTGCAATTGGAAAATGTCGAAGCAACGTGGTTTTATACTGTATTCCTACAAGCAGTTTGCCGATTTATATCACTTAAAGAACAGCGCTGTGAATGTGACTCGAGCTATCAATACGCAGTAGACTCACTTACTCACTATGCCAATTGGATGGCAGTAAACGAATATGCTTATCTGGACAAGCCTGACATTCTTGAGTTTCCGAATCAAACGTGGAGTGGGCAAGACCTAAGAAAACTATGCGTACTGCATTTTGCATCTAACTATTTAACCGAAGCCCAACGTGCACTTGCTGAGCAAAAAGCCGAGCAACTAGCTGATACAATTTATCAACGCCTTAGTACGAGCACAGAAACGGGTACCACGCGCGTACTTTGTTTAATGATGCAAAACGGTCATTACTCTGGTTTTAAGCAGGCTGCTCGCCCTCTTTCATCGACTTCTACACAAAAAGGTCAGGCCTTAACAGAGAAATCCAATTCATTGAGTTTTCTTTTGTCCAACCTTATCGATTTATCTCCGTCAAGAGAGAGAAAACAGCTAGTGAAACGTTTTCCACAACTTCAAAAATGGTTAGGTAAACCATGAGTATTAATACGTCTTTTATCATTCCTCATAAGGGGCGTGAAGACATGCTCATTGAAACACTAACAAGTATTGCGGGCCTAACAACACCTAAAGAACAATACGAAGTTGTTTTGGTAAGTCAGAATAAAGAAATTTCAAATACGCTCAGCGCATTTAACGAAACAGTAAATTTGCGAGTTGTATATAACGACGAAAATAACACGATTTCACATTCTAGGAATCTGGGCGCCGGCTTGGCGACAGGTGAATACTTGGCATTTTTAGACGCAGATGTTGCACTTGCTTCGAATTGGCTAGACGTGATGATTGATACTCTCAAAACACGAGACAATACGGCTCTAGTCAGCGCCATGCAGGTAAACAGCCCTAACGCGCCGCCTTTAGAGATAATAAGAACGGCGTTAAGCAATGCTGAACTTGATGTGCCTGTCAGTTTTCTACCTGGCCGCAACTTATTTCTTTTAAAGGAAACATTTGAAGCAGCAGGTAAGTTTCCTGAACACCTTCTTACTTGTGAAGATTATTTCTTTACCGATAAGGTTAGTAAATTAGGTGAGTTGTTTTATACCTCACAAACCCAGTATATTCACATTGGCGAAGACAAAGCTTACGCACCGATGTATAAAAAAGAAATATGGCGTGGCCAGTCCAATATTGCATCTTTAAAAGGAAGGCGTATTCCGCTCAGAGAGTGGCCAAGTTTTGTTGTTCCTTTTGCATTTACAGGTGGTCTTTTACTGGCTTTTCTCGCGATAATATTCTCGCAACCTATTGTCGCTATAGTTATGTTAGTAGGCGCTTTACTGCCTTTTACAGCGTACACGTGGCGACTAAAAAGGCTTGTTAAGCAGCAAGTAACTTGGTGGCATTGTTCACTTTTTTATCTGCTTTATTTTCCGGCTAGAGCACTTGGAACATTAATAGGAGTACGCGGCGCTGTTAGTACCAGCTCGCATAAATAACAATGAAAGTTTTACAGTTTATTTGTTCAACCGGTTTCTACGGTGCAGAAAGATGGGTGTTAGCGTTATCAAAGCATTTGCCAGATAGTGTTTCGAGTGAACTTGCTGTTACCTTAGAGCCGGGTACAGAAGAGCTAGAGCTAGTAAAGCAGTTCAAAGCGATAGGAAAAACTCACCACATTCCTATGCAGGGTCGTTTTGACCTGCGTGCCGTTTCGAAATTGGCGGATTTAATTCAAGAACAAGATATCGATATTATCCATACTCACGGCTATAAGTCAGATATTTTGGGCGTAATGGCGGCTAGGAAAGCAGGTATTCCGTGTGTTGTAACACCCCACGGCTTTGAAAATGCTGCTGACTTGAAACTCCGTCTCTTTATTTGGTTAGGGTGTCAGTCGATGCGCTTTGCCGACAAAGTTGTTCCACTTTCTAAGCAACTAATGAGTGATGTGGAGAAGTTTAATATATCGCCTGACAAGCTTGAGTATATCCAAAATGGCGTAGACTTGTCTGAAGTAGAAGCCGTTAGACAAACAAAAACAGACAAGCCAAAAGAAAAGAAGACCATTGGCTTTGTGGGCCAAATGATCAGCCGGAAAAATATAAAAGCCATTTTAGACTGCTTCGAGTCTTTATATAAAAAGCGTCAAGATATTGAATTAGTACTGCTGGGTGACGGCGAAGACCGCCCCAGCTTAGAGGCGTATTCAAAAACACTGGCTAGTGCCAGCGACATTCATTTTTTAGGCTTTAGAAATGACAGGCTACAGCTGCTGCGCGACTTTGACTTGTTCGTAATGACGTCGACGCTTGAAGGCATCCCTCGCTGCTTAATGGAAGCATGCGCCATGGAAATTCCGGTGTCTGCTTATGGCATTGCGGGTATCGACCAGCTAATAACACACAACGAGTCTGGTTTATTGGCTCCTCTTCACAACAGCAAGCAGCTTGAGAAAGATTGGGAGAGACTGCTAGATGACAAAGCGCTCGCCACCTCACTAGCTCAAAACTCAAAGTCGTTTGTAGAAGCCAATTTCTCTGCTAAGAGAATGGCTGATGAATACCTTGAATTATTCGAAGGAATCCTGAAAGAGAGTGTAAATGCATAAACAGGACGTGTTATTTGTTTTAACTATTGATACTGAAGAAGAATGGCAGTGGGACGAAGAGTTTCCGCAGCATAACTGTTCAGTTGAAAACGTTGAAAAGCTTCCTGCATTTCAAACTTTCTGTGAAAGTCTTGGTATCCGTCCTACGTATTTTGTTGATTACGCCGTTGCAAGCAATAATCTTGGCAGTCAAACTCTGCGAACCTTTGCTAAGTCTAACAGCGCGGAAATTGGAGCACACCTACACCCTTGGTGTAACCCTCCCTATTTCGGTAAGACAACCGAAGCGGAATCTCACGTAATAAACCTTCCTTTAGAGCAAGTAGAGCAAAAACTCGATGCACTAAACGCCCTTTTACACGACGAAATAGGCGTTCGCCCACAGTCCTTTAGAAGCGGGCGATGGGGCGTAAGTGCCAAAATGCTTAGATTACTTGCATCAAGAGGCTATGTAGTAGATTCAAGCGTTTATCCTTTTTACAGGAACGACTATTTTAGCTGCCTAGGTGCACCAGAATCGCCTTATTGGCCTTCGTTTGACAACGCACTGGCTCCTGGAGAGCAGCGTCAGCTGCTTGAGGTCCCTGTTACCGCAGGGTTTAATATTCAAAACTTCTCTCTTGGTGAACGCATTCATAATCGACTATCTAAACCGCCCTTTAATTGGGTTAAATCTGTCGGTCTGCTTTGGCACAGTAAACTTTTAAGAAAGATTTATTTGAGTCCAGAGCTTACCGAAATCGAAGACATGCTTGCGTTAGTCGACCAAAGCATTCAAAAAAAACAACCCGTTATTCATATGTACTTACACAGCTCTAGTTTAATCGACGGAGCAACGGGCCTTTTAGATGGGCCAAATGCATTTGAAACAATATGCCAGCGCATTGAGGTTGTTACGCAACACTTAGCGAAAAATGCCAATGTTAAATTTTGTACTATCTCAGAAGCCAAGGTGCATTTAAGTAACCGCAGCGCTTCAAGCGGTGTTATTAAAGGTGAGCAAAATTAATGACGGCACAACAAAATACAAAGTTACGAATAGCGTCAGCCAGCGACAAACCTTTGTGGGATGCCTATGTATCACAACACAAAAATGCTTCCGCTTATCACAAGTTTGCGTGGCTTGAAGCGGTAAAGGCCGCTTACGGTCATTCAATGCTTGGCGTTATTGCCACATGTGCTAATACGGGGCAAGTTGTTGGTGTTTTCCCTGCTGTTTTAATGAATATACCTTTGCTGGGCAAGCAAATATGTTCTTTACCTTATTGCGATGTAGGCTATGGCTTAGCCGACAACGAAAAGGTGTTAAATGACATGCATGCGCTTCTTGCTGCGCAGATGCGAAACGTAACAGGAAAAAAATTGGAAGTTAGAGGTATAGAACAATCACCTTTAGACAAAATCCAGTTTGAGAACAAAAAAGTACGTATGCTTTTGCCACTGCCTGAGTCAAGTGAAATACTGTTATCAAGTTTCAAATCTAAATTACGCAGCCAAATAAGGAAGGCGGAAAAAAATGGGCTTACCTTTGAGTTGGGCACATCGAACGTCCTAGTAAGTGATTTCTACAACGTATATGCTCAAAACATGAGAGATCTCGGCTCTCCTGTTCATGCCGAAAAATGGTTTAAGGCAATTATAAAAAGTTACGGCCAAAGTAGTTTAATTAGCGTGGTTTATCACGATGGCCAGCCTATTGGTGGTGGCGTTATCATAAAATCGGGTGACAACGCTTCTATTCCATGGGCCTCAACACTTCGTGACTTCAATCGCCTTGCTCCTAATATGTTGTTGTATTGGTCTTTGCTTTCCCATTGCGCCGACAATGGCGTGAAAGTTTTTGACTTTGGCCGCTCAACCTTTGAAGAAGGTACATATAAATTTAAAAAACAATGGGGCGCAGAACCTCAACTGCTTAACTGGCAGAGTTTTGATAAAAATAATGAGTTGATAGACGCTAAAAGCGACGCTAAGTCAGGCTCAAGCAGGGTAAGAGAAATAGCCGAAAACATTTGGCGTGAACTTCCCTTAAAATTTACCATTGTAACTGGGTCAATTCTTCGACCTTATATCAGTTTGTAGGGATAACCATTCATGTGTGGCATTGCAGGATTTAGCCTTTTTAATTTCAACGAAGGCGGTGAAACTTCATTAGAGGCTATGCACAAGGCTATTCATCACAGAGGCCCAGATGCCAGCGGCATGTATATCGATGAACATATCGGCCTTTGTCATAGGCGGCTGAGTATTCTTGATCTCTCAGAAGCAGGCAATCAGCCCATGTACTCGAAAGAGGGTGACTTGGTTATTGTTTTTAATGGCGAGATCTACAACTTCCTTGAATTGCGAGCCGAGCTTGAAAACGACGGTGTTACATTTAAAAGCCATACAGATACCGAAGTTATTTTAGAGCTATATGCACGCGAAGGAACCAAGTGTTTAGATAAACTAAACGGAATGTTTGCCTTTGCTCTGTGGGACAAAAACAAGCAAGAACTGTTTATTGCACGAGATCGATTGGGTAAAAAACCCCTTTACTATTTTAATGATAATGGTCGATTTGCGTTTGGCTCTGAGATTAAAGCTATATTAGCGCTGGAGAACATTCCAAGAGAAATTCGCTTAGACGCCGTATATGACTTCTTTGCGTATCAATACGTTCCCGACCCAAAGAGTATTTTTAAGCACATTCACAAGTTACCACCTGCTCATTATTTAATTCTTAATAAAGACGGTTTCAGCATTCATGAATATTGGGATTTGAGCTTTAAAAACACCACAAGTGCCAGTGAAGATGCCAATAAAGCGCAGTTAAAGACCTTACTTGAAAAAGTCACTAAACAAAGAATGATCAGTGATGTTCCGCTTGGCGCTTTCTTAAGCGGCGGTGTGGATAGCTCGGGTGTTGTCGCTATGATGGCACAAGCCAGCGAAACTCCAGTAAAAACCTGTACCATAGGATTTGATGATAAAGCATTTAACGAAGCTGATTTCGCTCGTGAAATAGCTGAAAAATACGAAACAGAGCACCATGAATTTACCGTTCACCAAAACGTTAGCGACAGACTAGAACATATCGTGAGCTTTTTTGATGAACCTTTTGCTGACCCCTCGTTAGTGCCGACCTTCTTCGTTTCGGAACTGGCAAGAAAGGCTGTAACCGTTGCGCTCGCGGGGGACGGCGGCGATGAGATGTTCGCTGGCTACGAAAAGTACTCGATAGACGATGTCGAAAACAAGCTAAGAAGCAAATTCCCCGAAGCGGTCCGAAAATCTGTTTTTCCACACTTAGCGAAATTAGCTGGAAAAGTACCAGGCACGGTCGGAAAAAAAGCCAAATCGTTACTTACGAGCTTGTCTCACAAGCCTGCTATGGGCTTTTACTTCACCAACAGTATGATGACTGACGAAATGTGGCAAAGCTTAGTTAAGCCTGAAGTTGCACAGCAGCTCGCCGATTACCACCCTAGTCAATATACCTTAGACATGTATAACAAAGCCGACGGTCCGGACCATTTAAGCAAAATTCTTTACACAGACATCAAGACCTACATGACAGGCGACATCTTGGTAAAAGTCGACCGCATGAGTATGGCAAACTCGTTAGAAGTAAGGGCGCCCATTCTCGATTACCAAGTTGCAGAGTTCGCCGCTACCCTACCCTCTTCACAGAAATATCGCGACGGAGAGAAAAAATACTTACTTAAAGAAGTCTTTAAGCCCTTTATCCCCGATTCACTGTTGTATAGAAAGAAAATGGGCTTTAGCACGCCGCTGGATGAGTGGTTTAGAGGTGAATTGAAATCACTGTCCGAATCTCAAATCATTGATTCACAGCGTGGGCTTAACGACGTATTCGATAGCGGTGTTATAAAGAAACTTTGGGAAGAACATCAAACGCGTAAAGCTGACCACGGCATAGTACTGTGGAGCATGTTGATGTATCAAATGTGGTTTAAACGTTATGCCTTAACACAAGAGGTTACGCAGCAATGAGGGTCATGCACGTAACTTTTGACATGCGCATTGGTGGAACTGAAATGGTGATTAAAAACATCATTGAGGGAAATATTGATGCGAATATCGAAATGTCGATTTATTGCATTGAAGCGCCACTGGGCCCTTGGGGCGAAGACTTAAAAGCATCTGGCACGCCAATAGCGGTTGAAGAACGTCAACCCGGCTTTGACAGATCGCTAATTAGTAAAATAAGAAAACATATCAAAGACAACGATATCGATATTTTGCATTGTCATCAGTATACGCCCTGGGTATACGGTGCCCTTGCGGCGGCTTTTACTAAAACCAAAGTTATCTTCACTGAGCACGGCAGGTTCTATCCAGATTCTTCAAGCTGGAAGCGAAAGCTAGTAAATCCTATTCTAAATAAGTTTACGTCAGCTGTTACGGCAATATCAGAAGCAACAAGAGATGCTTTGATTGAGTTTGAGTGCATAAAGAAGTCTGATATTGATGTCGTTTACAATGGCATTAAACCTCTCGAACCTTCGACTGGAGAGCTTTCAGCACTAAAAATATCACTTGGCCTGCCAGAAAACGCCTTAGTCTTCGGTACCGTGGCGCGATTAGACCCAATTAAAAATCAAAGCTTGCTTATAGAGGCATTCGCAGAAGCCGAAAAGTACATAGCAGAAGCCTATCTTTTAATAGTCGGGGATGGCGAGCTAATGACGTCGTTAAATGCGCAGGTTGAGCGCCTAGGGTTACAACACAAGGTTATCTTCACAGGCTACAAGGCCAACCCTACTAATTACCTTGCGATAATGGATGTTTTTTTACTCCCTTCTTTAAGCGAGGGAACATCAATGACGCTACTGGAAGCAATGTCTATCGGTAAGCCTTGCGTAGTGACAAACGCTGGGGGTAACCCTGAAATAGTTGCCCATTCAAAAACAGGGCTAGTGACTGCAAACAACAATCAAGAAGAATTAAAAGAAGCGCTGATTACCATTAGCGAGTCCGAGAAAATGAGAGCCTCATTCTCTGAGAGTTCAATTGCACGCTTTTATGAACTTTTCCATGTAAATAAAATGATGGCACAATATTCGAAAATCTATAAAAAAGTGTTGGAAAACTAGAATGCATCCAATTAAAAATGCGGTAATTCAGCTATTTGGGAAGTTTTACTGGCACGACAAAATACAATCTAAAGTTAAACAAGACATTGCTGAGACGACCCTATCAATTCCAGGCGATATAAAAAATATTGCAAGCGAGTACAAAGTTTCTGGCAATGATAAAGTGAGTACTAGGCAACGAGACGACATCATTTTTATTACCAGTAGATTTCGCTCTGGCTCTACTCTTCTTTGGAACCTTTTTCGCGAGGTTGGCGGTTGCACCAGCTATTACGAGCCCTTTAACGAGCGGCAATGGTTTAATAAGGCGTTACGAGGCGACGACGTAGATTCTAGTCATAGAGGAGTCGACGATTACTGGGCTGAATATGACGGACTAGAACGCTTATCCGATTTTTACAAAGAAGATTGGATTCACGCTAATCTGTATATGACGGAAAAGTCTTACGATATTAACATGCTCAATTATATTGATACGCTTATTGAGCATACTGACGAGCGTCCTGTGCTGCAGTTCAACCGCATCGACTTTAGATTGGGCTGGCTGCGTGCAAACTATCCAAATGCAACCGTTTTACATCTTTATCGACATCCAAGAGAACAATGGTGCTCCTTCCTCATCAACAAGGATGAAGTTACAAAAGACAATGTAACCGAAACCTATAAAGATGGGTTCTATCTTGATGTATGGTGCAAAGACTTAGCTCCTTACTTCCCCATGTTAGATGTAAAACAAACACCGCATCCATATCGACGATTTTACTTTTTGTGGAAACTGAGCTGGTTGTGGGGTAAGCGCTTCGCGCACCATTCGATAAGTTTCGAGGACCTAGTTACAAACACCGAGCTAACAATAAGCGAGCTAATGTCGAAAGTAAATATCTACGAAAATACCGATAAATTACATCAGATTATCTCCGCGCCTAAACTCGATAACTGGAAAAGTTTTGCAAATGACGAATGGTTTCTAGCACATGAACATTTTTGCGAAGACGCCTTATTTGCATTTTTTAGCCACTAATTGATTCATATTGGTTCTCTATCTTTCTCCTCGTTTTTAAGAACGTATATTTGATAGGCCACTGCTGTAAATAAAATACACCAATGCAAAATTTCTGCTCGCATTCTATTTAGGAAAGTCATGGCGACCAAAAACGAAATAAGCGCTGATTGTATAGCGACGACTTTGTAATACTCTTTTAATTGCGAATTAGCGCGTAGTTTGTGCTTACAAAGTTGAGTGGTTTTAAAGCAATAGTAAACAATTAAAATCAATAACAAGAGTCCTATATATCCAGTCTCACTAAGCGCTTCAAACCATGTGCTATGAACTGTTCTATTTCGACTTTTTCCTGTGTCAATATGCTCTGGTACGTAGCTTGCCCCAAATTGATTAAATCCCCTGTATCCCTTTCCTAAAGGATAGTCTTTCGCCATATCCCATGCGGCGCCCCAAAATACCATACGAGTAGCACCAGTCTCTCTTTCTGTTGATACACTTGATTCGGTTTTTAGAGTGTACATTCTTTCTATAAATGTATCGTCAGCAAGGTAGACTACTCCAGATATCCCGACTAACACTATACCCAGCGCAGCCATTCGTTGATTTTTTTTCTTCACACGAGAAAAAAACATGTGTGTCATAAAGAACCCTACTCCCGCTAGGACAGAAAGCATAGCTCCTCTACTATTAATTAGAACTAAAGCATTTGTGATGAAGGCGCCAGTTATTACCATCAAGAACTTTAACTTTTTGTTAGACGAAGCCCAAAAGTAATAAAGGCAAATAACTATACTTGGAGCTATAGCAGCTGCTAAGCCATTGGCGTCAGGAGAGTCTATAGTACCAACTTTTTCAACCCTACCGCCGTTGTTTCTACCTACCTGAAAAACATAGAAACTTATGTACCATGCGCCGTATACATACCCCAATAGGATGTAATTAAGTGTCTTTTCTGTATTACATAACTTAAATGCTACTGAAATCGTTACCACCATTTTGAGGTAAAAAACCCAAGATGCATAGTGCAGTGACTGAATAGGCGACCAAAAATATGTGATTCCATAAAGCAACATCAGAAACCAAACTAGCTTTAATTGGGGAACCTTCCAAATGCTGTTATTAACTTTCTTCCAGTTTAATAGCAGCAGAATTAGCATACAGATTACGGTGTAATAAGAATAGCTAAGTTCCGGTATCGAGTTCCCCCACCAGCGTTTTTCAGGATTATAAAAATAAACAGCTTGGTAGGTTATAAAAGCAAAAACCGGGGCATATCTAAACGCAGCGATCAATCCAGAAATGTAAGAACCAAAGAATAGAAGGATGCTAAGCATTTTGTTTTCTTTCTTTTCCCTTCAGTTTTCTTTTCAGTTTCCAGAGCTGATATTGAATCTGTATCTCGCCAACAACCTTTTGGTGCAACTGATAGTAGAAACGCATAAGAGGACTGAGCTTTAACTGAGCGTACGATTCTATATAGCCAAGTGTTTGGAGTGTTTTGCCACACGTAGAGATAACAATATCTATTTCAGACTTACTCAGCTCAGTCTTCCATTTTTCAGTTATTTGTCTACTAGGCGCTTTTGAAGTGTTTATATTCTGCTTGTTTGATTCTAGGTCGGCCTTCTTCTCGTGATAAGCTAACATTTTATGGTCAAAAGGAATCTCCAAAAAGCTGCAAATCCTCTGAAGTTCGTTCTCCATGTCCAAAATTAGATCTTCATATAAAAGAGTAAAAACGTTGTTTGGGTATTTTTTTGCAAACTCTAGCTGAAGATTGACCTCTTTATTCCATCTTATAGCTCCTGTATACGCGTTTGTCCCCAAACCCCATTTATTATTTATGTACGAGTTAACTACCCCTCTGGCATCACGTATAATGAGAATAAATTTACTTTCTGGTATAAAGCTCTCTAATTCATTCAAATACTCAGTCAGCTGAGGATCTTTTAGTCCCCATACTTCTAGCTTTCTTTCTTTGATAAACGTTTTTACGCTTTTACCAAAACGCTTTTCAAATAAGTTATCCATATTGCGATAGAATTTATCTAAACTAAATTCATCGTCGAACAACTGTGTTAATGGAAGCTCATTTTGCACGTAAACAGAACTGTGGTTGGACAAAATTCTAGTTAGCAGCGTTGTTCCAGAACGTTGAGTGCCTAACAGAAAAACGGGGGCAAGATTCATATAAAAGACGCCAGTGATAACTTAATACTTTTAAGTTCGCAAATATATCTAATATTGTTGCATATTTCACCTTAGGAGCCAACTTGGTTAAATAATCAGTTATACTAAAATGCGCGCTAACATGAAAAGGAAATAAACATTAAGATGGAGTTACCAAGTACTCTCAGAAAGCTATACCACTATGCCAAATCGTTTTCATTATTCAGAGACGATGATGAGAGTGAAATTATTCAATTCTGCGTTGGTTATGAGGGTATAAGTGGAGGAAGCGAGGCGATTGCAATGATAGCAAATCTTCTTGCTGAGTTTCATGTAGTCTATTTTGACGTTGGTCCGTTCAGCAATTTCAACTACTGGCTATCTCCGAGAATAAAACGAGGAGTAGCGGCGGTAACAAAAACCAAATTAATTATCTGTGATAGAGCCGCAGCGCTTCAATCTGTAAATGAATCAATTCCACTGATTTGCTCTGTCCACGGTTTCAATCACACAGCTCATAAAATTGACTCTAGTATAGCAAATAGAAATATTAATGTTGCTAGCGTCGTCCATTTTGTTAGCGAATTCCAGAGAAGCGACTTTTTAAACGAATACCGTAACTGTGCAGTTATTCCTAACTACACGAATCGAATAGCTTTATCTTCCAATACTCGAGACAACATCGCCGATATTGGACTTGTGGGTATGATGACAAACGAAAATAAGAACATCAAAAGGATGCTTGGTGTCCTTTCTAACCTAACAACTAATTCGTCAGTTATATGGGGAACAATCCCACAGGATACAGTCCTAACGTCTAAAATAAAATTCAAAGGATTTTCAACAGATAAACAAGAAATTTTCGGCAGTTTTAAAACGTTTCTGTCTCTGAGTAAAGAAGAAACCTTTGGCGTGGCTGTTATCCAGGCACTGAGTTGCGGTATTCCCTGTGTTCTCTCTAATATTCCCGCTCACAGGCAACACAAAGACTGTATTGGAGTATTTTTGGTAGATGAAAATAATTTAGAAGAGTGCTTAGACGCTATAAACAATGCACTGGAGATGGCTGAAAGTAATACAAAGCGAAATAACATCATACAATATTGGGAAAAAAGGTTTTCCAAAGATATAGTAGCCCAACAGTGGAACCACCTTATACAAAAATTGGAACAAAATGTTGGTAAATAGTTAATATGAAAAAAATAGCTCATTTCTGTGTTCTCGGCACATCAAATATTGGCGACAATTTGATCATCAAAGAAATCTATAAAGACTTTGCGGAATTAGATAAAAAAATAGAGATTAATCAGTATCCAATTTCTTTGTTATCTTCTGGTTCGATTTTGCAGTTTTTGAAAGCTGTTATCGGCGCTGACGCAATCATAATCGGTGGTGGCGGAATCATATCTAGATTTTTTTGGCCGTTTCGCACAATTCATTTGAAAATAACTCAAGTTTTGAATAAACCTACTTATCTTTTGGCTGCCGGAATAGGTCTTCAAATTGGAGAAACTATAGATTCTCTACCCAAAGAAAATATAAAACGATGGCTGCAAAATATGAACGCTGTATCAGTGAGGGATATCGCAAGTTTGGAGTCTCTTGAAAAAATAGGAGTAGAGAATCTTGAGCTCACAGGAGATGCAGCCCTATCAATTCCTGACTTTCCTTATGTTCCACAGGAAAGGCCAAAAGTCATAGGCCTTAATATTGCAAATCACGGCTGGGAAACAGAGGAAAAAATACTTGATTTAGTTGTAAATCCAATGGTGGACAAGTTAAAAGAACTTGAAAAGTTTGGGTATAGATTTTCCTACTTAGCTCATCATAAAGGCGAAAATGTTATTTATGAAAAATTACGTCAGCATCTCAACATTCAATATAATGAAGTCACACTAGAGAACTATTCTCAATTATATTCGTCATTGTACTGTCATGTCGGTATGATGCTACACAGCACGATTTTCTCACTAAAATCAAATACTCCTTTCCTTAATATAGTTTACGATGAAAAAAACAATGCATTTTTAAAGCTTCTATCTTTGGAAAGTAATGCGATTAAAATCGAGGACATTGAAAACACGGACTTTGTTAAACATTTAGAAACTACAGTAGGGAAATGGCATGAAAATCAGTATCACCTAAAAAAAGAGATAGAAAAATTTGTTTCTAGACGTTTAAACTTCATTTCAAAAATAGCCGATGAAATTTGATATTTAAACAACGTCCGACAAGATACAGTCCATTAATAAGTAAAAATACTCGAAAAACGTTGGCGTAAGTTAGAATTATGGTAGTTAATTAGGAACCTTAGATGCCCTAGAAAGAGAGAATGTCATAAAAAAGGTTCAAAAATTGCGCCATCAAACTCACTTTCAAGAAGTCTGATTTCTTCAACTTGCTTTGGTGTCAGCGTCTCAGTGTACTTTTTCAAACTATTTAGATTACTTTTTTCAACTTCTGTAAATTTACCAAACAGCTCAACTTGGTCACCAAAAATATTATTAAATGTTCCCAGTTGGTCTTTAACTAATGATTGATATTCTACGACCTTAAAGTTACACGAGTTAGTTAACTCTCTAGCTACATGGTCATGAACAAGCACGCGCATTGCACAAAGTAAGTGGAGTGGCAGCTCATCAATTAACTTAAAGTCTTTTAAACCCAAGAATTTATTCGGAAATGGAGCCTTGGAGATAAAACCAAAAAGCTTTCTATTTCTTTTTGCATAGTCATACCATGCTAGCACACCTGGATGATTAATCATCGATGCAACGACCTGTTCGATATCCCTTTTGGGGTACAAAAAAACAGGAGACTCAAAAATCTCTTTCAACACATCAGTAAAAAATATATGTGGGTGGTGCTGATCCACAAAGATCTTCCCTTTTTCTAAAAAAGAAAGCTGCTTTTGATAGTAAGCATAAACTGTCTTAGGGTATTTCTTGTGTTGAATCGCTGCTTGAGCGACGCTCCTAAGTGTTTCCAGGCATTCACGTCCATTATGTGGATCAAACGCATTTGAAAAGCCGAGAATGGACCTACATGTAAAGTGAGTTCCCGATCGACCGGTTCCAACAATAAATACCGCGTCCATTTGTTATTCCTTTTCAATTCACTATGCTTAATAACGAAGGAGGTTCAATATACTAGCTATAAAACATCTTATATCGTTGACATACACCTTTTTTAAAGGAGCAACTACAGAAAGTCAAAAGTTAATTCTATTTTTTAGAATTTCAAAATATCCTTTTATCAAGTTGGCTAACGGGTGACGAAACAAAAAAACCATGTTGAGCCAAAATATCGGTATTATGACAGACAGCACCAACAAAACATATATTGGCTTTACATTATCTAATTCCAAAAATATGTACAATAGTTTAGTAAGCGCACAACATAAAATTCCTACTACAATGCTTTTCGAGTGAGCTTTTGCAATCGCTCCTATTCCAATATTACAGTTTTTTCTTATTGCTAGTCCTAGTAACAATGCATCAATAATAGCTGTCAGTACCATTGCCCAAGCTACGTAAAGTAAGCTTATACTAAAACCAATAGAACAAAACAAAACAGTACAACTAGTAATAACACACTGTCTATAAAAGTTCGCTTTTTCAAAGCCCATTGTTACCAACAGTGTATTTGCCCAACAATAGACACAGCGAACAATCCCTAGAAGACATAAAACAGGAACAAACTCCACGCTTTCTAACCACTGATCACCAAACATCAATAAGACAGCTGGTTTCGCCGAAATAGACAGCACAGATAAAATGGGAATAACCAGAATGGAAAGGTGACTTACAGCATTCAAATAAGATTCTTTGACATCTTTCTTGGACCTTTTAGCTTTTGAAAGAAAAGGCATTACTACAGGTTGAACGGCCGAAGTTACAGAGTCAAAAAAAAATTTATATAACCCAACCCCTCTAGAGAATACTGCCGCAAGGGTTGGACTACCTAATTTACCAATTATAATTTCGGGACTAGTTTCGTGTAATTTCCGTAAGACCGCAGCTTGCGAGACAAACATACCAAACTTTAAGATCTCTGCAAAACCACTAAAAGAAGGTCGCCAAGATATATCTGTAGACTTATACAACCAAAATACAAGTAACTTGCTAAGTTGACCAACTACTAAGCCAATAGCGAGACTCATATATCCTGCGTGCATATAAAACGCTACTAAAGAAGCGACGAAGGTAATTACTGTTGTCAATACATTGTTTAACAACAATACATCGAAGCGAAAATTGCGGGATAGAATGCTGTGCGATACGGCAATAAAAGGCGCGGAGAAAAAGCCCAACGATAAAATAGCAAGGATGGAAGCTATGCCCTCCTGTTCAAAAAGCCCGCCAACCCAATTTGACGAAGCAAACATCGCCCCACCTAAAGGAAAGGAGATCATCATAGTAACACCTATGACACGTTGACAATCGTGCTTAGTTATAACCTCTTTTCTAATTAGATACCCCCCCGTGCCCAGTAGCCTAACTTCTATTGCGAGGGCAGCGATTGCGACAGCAACAACATGGACTCCTAACTCGTCAGGAGTTAGTAATCGAGAAAATATAAGTACCGACGCCAAGTTTACTCCCATATTGAGATACTTTGACAGGGCCGACAAAAACAAAGATCGATGAACACTACTCAATTTGATTAATCACTTCTGTAATCAGATTTTCAATAACTACTCTGCTACCGTAAATACTTAAATGGTTATCATCAAAAAACATAGATTTTCCTTCGAGGCTTGCATAGCACCTTTTTTGGTCACACAACATGTTCTTGCTGTTAATCAAATAGGCACCGTACTTCTGTGCGATTTTTATCAAGTTAGATTCAATGTTTTTAACTTGCATTTCGAATTGTGTGCGTTGGACAGCGACCTTTTCATCAGCACCTGAATATTGGAAAACAAAGCCTGGATTCAAGATCTTCTTGATATGAGTACGTGGCTCCGGAACGGGGCCTAGCAAATATACCTGCTTTCCTGCTTTTGTCAGCTTTTCGATTGCCGTACTCAAACTATGCCAATACACGTCTCTAAGTTGCGAAGCCGTTAGTTCAACAGCAGCAGATAATTTTGCGGGCTTAAATTCATTCAATTCTTCGCTAGTACTTTCGTACTTATGTTTTACTGGAGTTAGGTAGTATAGGTGGCGAAACGTTAACACTACGTTTTCTATGGAATCACTATCAATGATGTGTTGTAGCCCTTTATTTAAAAAGTCGCCACAACCTTCAACTCTAGTATTAAACTCAAATGCTGGCGGACAGCCTGAGTAGGTTAATTGATGGACGTTTGAAGTTCCCAACACTTCAGCAAGAGAAAAGCTCAATTCTACACCATGGCTATCACCCAGTACGGCCCACTCTGGCTGATTGATACCAGATAATTGACATGATGAGTCGAAACTCACGACTTTTCTGCTAGAAGAGTGGCATTGATATCGATAAGGGCTATGCGTGACTGTCGAAAATGCACTATCAGCGCCGAAACGAAAATAAAAACCCTCTGACAAATGACTAACTACTCCAAAAACAAAAAAGAAAGAAAGACCAAGCCCGGAAAAAAGAAATATTTTCTTTCTTGTTACTAGGTTTTTTTTTCGAAATGGCTTCTCAACAAAGAAATAACTAACTATCGCAAGGACAACTGCTAAAACAGTCGCTGCAATCATCATTTGTTTTGAAGGTTCATCAAAACTCTTAATACGAACAAAAGCAAAAATTGGCTGGTGCCAAAGATACAGTGAATAAGAAATGAGCCCTATGAAAACAAAAAAAGGTAAACCTAACAACTTCTCGACAAATGTGTTTTCGCCAAAGCCAATGATTAACAAAGTGCCTAATACCGGTATCAAGGTAACCCAGCCAGGATGAAGATAACTTTGGTCGATCATGAAGAGAGAAAATATGACTAAAATTAGACCTCCCCCT
This sequence comes from Alteromonas sp. CNT1-28, assembly GCF_022348345.1. Lineage (NCBI taxonomy): Bacteria > Pseudomonadati > Pseudomonadota > Gammaproteobacteria > Alteromonadales > Alteromonadaceae > Alteromonas > Alteromonas sp. CNT1-28. The sequence goes on from NZ_JAKREZ010000023.1 coordinate 63,729, forward strand.
CCAAGAAACTCTTTCTTTAGGCCACTCACTAAATTCAATTTTGTTTGAAGAAGAGCTACGACGCCTCCAGCCAATAGTTCCCAAGCTCGGCTAAACGGCAAATAGAAACTCGCCGAGAAATCTTTAGTTGTTAACACGAGACAAGTTATAAAACTGCAAATCGCGAGAAAAAGAATAGTGTTCCAAAGAACTTTTTGAGACTTCCAGAGAAACATTAAGAGGAGTGGATAGAAAATATAATACTGCTCTTCCACCGCTAGACTCCAAGTATGGAGAAGTGGAATCTCTTCCGCTGCAGTAGAGAAATAACCACTAGTTAAATAAAAATAGAAGTTTGAAATAAAGCCAATTACAGAAACCACACTCTGACCGAAATCTTTTAAAGATTGCGGTCCTAACAGTAAAAAAGCAGCAACAGAAGAAACAAACAAAACAAAGAAAAGCGCCGGAAGTAATCTGCGAGCTCTTTTCTCATAGAAGGCAACAACAGAAAACTGCTCTCGCGATAACTCTGCTGTTAAAATAGACGTGATGAGATAACCACTAATAACAAAGAAAACATCAACACCCAAATATCCGCCTTTTAAACCCAAAAAACCGGCATGGAATGCAATAACGGGTATAACTGCGACAGCTCTTAGCCCGTCGATATCTTTACGATATTTCATAATTCATATTTTAACTTTTGCTACGTTTTTTATGTAAAAGTATTAAAAAAGCTCCGAAAGCCAAAAAAAGTAATGGAAGAGGCCATTTCAGCATGTAGGCTACTTTTTCAAAATAATATTTCTTTGTCATGAAATGAGTAACCCCGTCCCAACGCTCATACGGCAAGGCATAGGCTCTCATAAGCCCCATTACCTCTCGTGAGGAATATCCTTTCTGCAAGTATGCTTCTTTTGCCAAATGAGGAGACGCACTAATCTGTTCGATAGAGTATGGAATCACCACACCAAAATCAGGATCGTAAGTCTGTTTGTTACCTGGCAGTATCTCAGCCTCTAAAATCACATGTCCTGGGAAGCTTACCATTTGATTTGGTACTCCATTTTCATCAAGTACTTGAGACATAATTAAAGAAGCGTCCCCACATATTCCGATTCCTCGTTTTAAGCTTCTTTTATAATTTGCATAGTGATACTTTTCGTACTCTGGCATATTAGTTACAAAACTCATAGCCCAAATGAAATAGTTTTCCCAAACAGGCACTCGCTGATGATATAGTGTTGGGTCTTGCTCTTCTTTCCAATGAATATGAGCTAATGCTTTGGAGATAACATCTGTAACGTCAGTTAAGAACTCGGCTTCTTTTTGGTTCTTCCCTTTTTTTAGACGAACCAAAGCTTCTTCAAACGTAAGCGTTTTATCGTTTGTAAACCTAAAGTCTCTATCGACTATACTTTTGGGCTCTATATTCTGAGTAAGGCCATACAGATTGATAGATAATAACAACCCACCTAAGGCCATGATAGAAAACGCCAAACTCTTCAACAATGTTATATTCTGCTCTAAGTGCCTTTAATAACGGAATAATACAGGACAGTTTTTCTATTGAATAGGTTTAAATACCAAGTATTCACTTATCCGTCGGTAATACATGCTTTGGTCAACCTTCTACGTCTTGCGCCAGTCCAACATTATCTATATCTTACTCTGGCGTCAGAGTAATTGACGTTAAACGACAAAAGGAAAAGTTATGCATGTTGGAATAGTAATTCCGCTAAAATCAAAGAAAATTTCGAGAGATTGGCAAGTAACCTGTCAGTCATTGCATGCAACTCTTAGTTCTATTGAAAACCAAACTAACAGGTCTTTTACTGCAATTGTTATAGGTCACGAGAAGCCTGATTTTTTGGAGTATGAATTTCCGGATATTATTTTTGAGACAATAGACTTTCCACCTCCTGATCGTGCCTCGAGTGATTTTACCCACCAAAAGTTAGTCGAAGACAAAAATTTAAAAATAGTTTCGGGTATTAAAGCTTTGCGAGCAAGAAAAAGAGTTGACTATTGGTATCAGATAGATGCTGATGACCTTATTCATTGTGATTTCATAAATACAATAACGGAACTGAAAGTATCTGCTGCTATTATTGAAAACGGGTATATATTGTTCAAAAAATCAGGAAAAATAATACCAACTAACGAAATGTCGCAGTATTGTGGTTCGACTTCAATATTAGCAGACCACCTCATAGAGCTACCCAACCATATTGATCTTCAATCTATAAAATGCATCCCGTGGGCTAGTGTAGCACACAAAAACATGAAAGATTTTCTTCAAGAGCGGCACCCTGAAGACTACGAGATGCTATCTCCCTATTTACTTTGTTATGTACTCGCCAGTGGAGACAATATCAGCGACTCTTGGAGAAAAAGTCTATACCAGAGAATTAGCCATTATTTCAAACCCTACGTAAAAGGCAAAAAGATACCGAAAGACTTAGCATTGCAATTTCCTTTAAATCAAGATGTTTCTAATAAAAGAAACCAGTTAAATTGAGTATCTCGTGAAGAAATATACATTTATTTTCAATATAGTCACCGCTTTTAACAATAGAGGCGATCTACTTATAAACAGAGCATTAATCGCTAGAGCTCGTGATATAGGCAAAGTAGCAGTTGTAACGAAAGGCATACCGAAGCCATTTTTGTCAAAGCTTGGCCTAGCTGAAAACGAAATGTACAGTAGCTTTTGGCAATGTTTTAAGAGCAATTTCGGTAAGAGAAAATTAGTTAAAGTTGGTATACCTGGTCACAACTTTGGTAAACCCTCTGCGAATGCGCAATCTTATTTTGAGCTTATTTACACAGCTCTATTTAAATTCATTTTTAGAGTAGAGTTTATTCGTATAGGAACTTCAGTAGGCAACTTAGATAAGTCCGCAATAAAAATTGAGAAGCTAAAAGCTAAACTATATAAAATCTATGGTGTAAGAGACAACTTTTCATACAACTTGTTCTCGCCAAGTGCAATTTCATATTTCCCTGATCTAGCATTCCTTTCAAAAGATTTTGAATTGAACAACCAAAAATCAAAACATCTAAAAAAAATTCCATATATTTTCCTTTCTTTTAGACCTAGTTTTCCGGATGCCGAAATATCTTATGATTACCTCAATGCAATAATTAAGAATCTTTTGGTTTTTATTGAAAGAAGAGAAGAGAATTTAATAAAAGTAGCTTTTCAGGTGCCCGAAGACCGCACCCCTTGCTTCGCGATAAGTAAAGCCATTTCTGCCCTTGAGGGAAAAACAGTCGAGTTTATCGACGAAACTTTAGAGCTTGATGAATCCATAGATATAATAGCGAATGCAAATTTAGTTGTATCAAATAGGCTTCATGTTCTATTACCTGCTCTAATGAGTGGAGTATGCCATATTGCACTTACTGACTTACGCCATCATCGAAAGCTTGTTTCGCTTTATGAAACTATTGGCGCTGGCTTTGCTTTGCAAGATATAAATAGTATTGAACCTCTAACTTTAACTACAGAAAATGAAAGGGAAAACTTATTAAAAATAGCAAAATCACAAATAGATATTGCAGAACAGAAAGTTAGCCAAGCTTTTGAGTGAAAGGAATGTATACATGATTCATCAGAGGAGTAGATAGATTCATCTCAATAACGGAAGTAATCGGATATCGTATTCCAGTTAACTTTTTATTAGAAAACTTGGTACGTTATTGACTAACTAGACCTGAAACAAATTTTGCTTCAGTGTTTTTTTAATGCATTAAACTTCGTAGTAACTTTAATTAAATTATCAACTTTTTCCTAGTTTTTATATCCTTACTTCAATAGAACACTTACTTCTTTACTCTATTTTGTAACCGTCCGGTAATTCCCACATTCAAGTATTAACGCCGCTCCTGCATGGTGTCCTTGTAAAAAGGAGAACACGCATGCGATATCAACGACGAGACGT
>NZ_JAKREZ010000024.1:0-66890 GCF_022348345.1 Alteromonas sp. CNT1-28
TACCTATTTTGTTTTGATTAAAGATTCGACACCTTTATCAAAACGGGTAACTCTCATCTTTTCAAGAAGAAGTGTCAGATTAAGTCGAGACTAATTCACATAGTGCAACTCTTATCGAGATTTCAATATCTTAGCACTGAATTTTGTTTTTGCGGTTGTATGGGCATCCGCAAGCATTGGTAATAACTCTTCGAATTTTGCGGATGACGGGTTAAGTATTTGCACCCAAGACATCCAACCATAAACAGGGTGGGGCATGAGTGTGTTCGCTTCGGTAAAATCGTGAGGACTTTGAATCACACCTCCCTTAGGGGGTCTTTTGGGGCGATCGCCAAATAACTCTTCGTACACTGTTTTTTTCAAAGCAAAACTTAATCTGAATACGCCTTCCCTATTCAGCCCAGATGCCTTATCGTTCTCCCCATCTTTTTCTTTCAAAGTGCAAAAGTAGATCCCATTAGGTAGGCGCTTTTCAGGATTGTAGAAAAGAGACGTTTCTCCCCAGCTTGCTTTTGGTGATAAGCCTTCAAACGAATCTGTTATTCTATTAATGATGTCTTTTGATTTCATTTAATTGATTCCGGCACATTTGATTGGTGACTAACCTTAAATTGATCCCATACATCTAAAGCCTACTTCTTTACACTCATATTTGAAGACCATCAATTATTTCAATATTGATACTGATTTCGTGATCTACTTCTAATAAGTTTTTCTGTCTGATAGCAGCCTTTATTGGAAGAAGATAAGAACATAATTTTGTGTCGTACCATAAAGACGTAGTCCATTTGTCAGAAGAAACAGTTACGTTGACTTTAAGTCGCCCCCAACTTGATTGAGAACAGCCATGCGCCATTTTGATGTGATCGGACAGAGAGCGGGGTAGTGTGACAAAGTACCAACCGCCCTTACCGCTATATCTCCATAAATTCGCATCAAAGTGATAGTTAATTTTCAGGTACCCCACCCATTTTTTCGTAGTACGAAAAAATCATAGATTGTTCATCCATCAATGCAAATACCTTCATTGCTTCTGGGTCTTGCATCGCTTTTTCACTTGCGGCTTTTGCTTGAGCTAAACTTGCCCATGTGATTAGGTCAAACCAACGTCCGTTTTCCTTGCTGTAATAAAACGTGCGTGACTTAAACCCCGGAAAAGTAGACGCAATATCATTCAAGCTCGCTATTGAATTTTGTTGAATGTCAAAAGGGACATCGTCTTTGTATTTAAAAGATACAATTTCAAAAACGTCTGCTTTGGTATTCATCGAAATGAATATAGCAACTAGCAGTATTATGTACTTCTTCATGATTTTTTCCTCTCTGTAGATTATTAACGTAAAGCATATAGTATAATGTGCCACTTTATGACACATTAAAGTTGGTGGGATCAAAAAAATGCCCAAGGGAAGCTTTCAAAATAAGAAACTCAGACAAGACGAGATAGTGAGTTGCTTGCGTTCCAGAAGTTACTGGACCACCGTGGATTTATGCAATCAAGTTGGCACTAGCCTTCGAACACTACGAAGAGATTTGGTTGAACTAAAAGAGATGGGTATTCCTATTGATTCAGATCGGGGAAGAGGTGGGGGAATTAGACTTGTTGGACGATGGGGACTTGGAAGATTACAAATGTCTTCAACCGAAGTTATTTCATTGCTTTTGGCACTTATCGTCGCAGAGCAACTCAAATCGCCAATTCTTATGGAGAATTTATCTTCAATAAGAAATCGTATTGCATCGGCATTTCCTTCCGAACAACAAATTAAAATCAACGAGTTGAGAGCGAGGATATTAGTTGGCAGCAAGGCATCCCAAAACGTATCACAGACATATACCATGCCAGATGAGACAATATTACCAGCAATATCTCAAGGCTTTATAGATTTAAAAAAGATCAAAATAAAATATGAATCTGAAGATAATGTAATAACGCATCGACTTATTGAACCCCAATTCATGCTTCTCAACTGGCCAATTTGGTACTTGGTTGCTTGGGATAATTTGAGGGAGGATGTTAGGGTGTTTCGAATTGACCGAGTCAAACACGCGGTATTGCAACGAGATGATTTCAGGTTAAAAAGCAGAAAACTACTAATTGGAGATGAACTAGACCCTTATTTTAATAGGTTATAACTTGTAGTAGTTCAGATTTTACTAGCGAATTTCTTTCAGATAAATACTCAACTGATCAAATCTAATCGGGCGCGATTGCAAAACTCGCTGCCCAAGCGACTTTCCAGAATATCATTTGCGCATTCAATTATCCATAGATTGCTATTTGTTACTAAACTAGCATGATTAAATTAGTTCATGAACTAAAAACTATTATAAATAATACGTTCATAGACTATTATAAATGTACTAAAGTTATACCTTAGGTTCACGTAAAGAGGCTGGAGATGGCGTTAATAGGGTATGCGAGGGTTAGCACGCAGGAGCAAGATCTTGAAGCTCAAGTTGCAGCATTAGAGCGTCATGGCTGCGAGAAGATATTCTCTGGCAAGCAAAGCGGTAACTCTTTGGATAATGTAAAAAAATTTGACGATCTTCTCGACTACATCCGTGAAGGAGATGTTGTATGCGTTACGAAGCTTGATCGTTTGGGCAGAAGCCTCAAAGGGATCATGACCGCAATAGATGGTATCCATTCAAAAGGTGCTGCTCTTACAACGCTTGATGGAGTTATTAACAGTGCGGATGATTCGCCTTTTGGAAAAGCTGTTCTTCATGTTATTGCCGTTTTTGCCGAATTAAACAAAAGCCTAATCATCAAAAATACGACTGAAGGCCGTGAGCGGGCTATTGCTCAGGGGAAGCATATGGGCAGGCCAAAGACTATTTCTGATTCGGATAGGGAAAAGATCCGAAAGTTAGTGCAATCAAAACAGAAGTCACAGAACCAACTCTCAAAGGAGTATGGCGTTAGCAGGACGACGATAAGACGCATCGTCGAGGGGAGTTAATATATGAGTAAAGAAAGAGGTCAACGTAACAGAGACTTATTCCTTGGCTGGGTGGCTGAAATGAAATCAAAAGAGTTGCCTAACTGGTTGGATTATTGGCATGGCGATACGTTAAGTCCCAAAAAAATTGCTGATGAGCTTGGTTTTGATTCCTCTGCATTTAAGGAAAAAAGAAATAAAAAGCTCTTTGATTTGTTGCAAGAACTTAAACAAGAACTTGCTACCTCCGGTGTGTACCAGCAACGTAAGAAAAACCTGCCTCTCGATAAGGAGATCATTGATGTATCGAAAGAAACTGACGAAGACATCAAAGATAGCGCTAAAGTCAGAGACCTAAAAAGAACAAACCGAAGACTACAAAACGAAAACGCTAAGTTAGCTGCCGAAGTTGCCAAGCTATCTGAATTTAAAGATGTACTGATTGAAATGGGCTTGTGGAAATGAAGAGTAGTGCTTATCTGGTAAGGATCACCAGAATATACCAGTACCACCCGGATAATGTCCGGCTGGGAGCTGTTTTTGTTAACCACAAAGCAGGTGCGCATCGTATTGAGATTCTGACTACTCAAGAAAAGTTAAATATTGATCCGAAAGTCGGGCAGCAATGGAAAATTCTCAAAGAGCAAAATTTCAGTATTAGGCAACAACAAGTAAGTACGGGTGGTTATGTTGATGTCTGGCGCTTTATGGAGCCGACACTGAAATGTGTTATGCCTGATAATAGCCTTGGCTTTGTAACTTTTTTAAGCACTGAGAAAACGTTTGAAGGCATAGGTAAGGTAAGCGCACAATTTCTTTGGAATGAATTTAGAAGCGATATATTTAACATACTTGAATGTGATAAATATGCGCCATACGAACAAGACCAGTCAATAACGAATTTTCAAGCTGTCAGGAATGTTCTGCTTGGTGATAAAGCCGTGCATGGATTATGGGCTGGCTATAAAGAGTATTCCAACTTAAAACACTCAGCTCAATTGGTTGAGTGGGAAATAGAAGCCCCTATCCAGCGGCAGTTATTCAGATTTGCAGATCAGGATGCGATCAATTTTCTTACGCAGAACCCATACCGCTTATTTTCACTGGGGATGCGATTTAACAAGGTAGACGCTATCGCTCAAAAACATTTCGGTATCAAACAGGATGATGAAGTCAGACTGGTAGCAATCGTTGAACAAGCATTGATATTATGGAGCGATCAAGGCAATACGGTTGCAGATTGGCAAGATATTGAATCGTATGTTTCTAAGCTGTTGAACAAAGACCAACGGCTAGTTGCAAGGGCAAGTGAGCTAGATGGCGATATCATAGGATTTGTTAAGCAAAACAACCAATATTATGTTTCAGGCAATTATATATTTGAGAAAACGATAGCCAAGCGTTTTGGTAACCTCAGAAAATCAAACAACCGTTGGTCGAGCGAGTTGGAAGATGCATTCAGGACCTCGTTCCCTGCCGATTGGCCCATTGAAAAAGCACAAGAACGTGCAGTAAGGACGGCATTAGTCAGTCACGTCTTTGCGCTAACTGGAGGAGCTGGAACAGGTAAAACAACGACTACTAAGCTTATTGTAAATGCTTATCAAAAATTAGGTTATACGATATACCCCGTTGCGTTATCTGGGAAGGCAGCCCGTAGGCTTCAACAATCAATCGGTAATGAAACGAAGACGATTGCAAAACTGTTACGAGAAACTGATCTTGATGAAGATAAGGCGGTACTGCTTGTGGATGAAGCCTCTATGTTGGATGCATATACCATGTGGCGTTTGGTTACTTTGTTTTCTGATAAGGTTCGAATCTTGTTAATTGGTGATCCTTATCAGCTTCCACCGATTAATGCGGGTTTCATTTTAAATGATGTCATTAAAAGCGGTGTAATAAACCATGTAGAACTTGATGTCGTGAAACGACAGGGAGCTGATAGTAGTGTGCCTGCATATTCCAATGCTATAAGGCACGGCATAATGCCAGAGTCATTAACTACCGCTGATATTACGTTCCATGAATCAACAGGTGATATTCTGCAAGACGCAGTAACTGCGTATTCTGAGTATAACAACGCCATGATAGTCGCTCCCACCAATAATACGGTAAGAAAAGCAAACATCATCCTGCAAGGTGTTGTGAATCCTAATAGCAAGCTTCTTGACCTTACGGATATGCCAATTACCAAAGGAAGCTACGATTTCAGGGAAAGTGACCCGATTGTCATTACCCTAACCAGTCATAAACACGATGTTCAGAATGGTACATTGGGGGTCATAAAGAGTGCTGAACCTACTGATGAATATGCTTGTGTAATTGAACTTGAAGACCTTGATGAAAAAGGTAACAAACGTGTGCTGAAAGTGGATTGGCAATTATTTGAATATATCGATCTTGCTTACTGCTTAACCTTACATAAATTGCAGGGGTCACAAGCTCCTAATGTGATTGTATTGCTTGAACGAGGAAGGCTGCTTGACCGTAGTTGGTTGTATACGGCTGTGACAAGAGCAGAAGATAAAGTGCATATTATTGGCAAGGAAACGGATTTTCGTTATGGTGTTCACAAACAAGGCGCAGTTGATACTCGCAAAACCGCCTTGGCAGAAATGTTGAAAAATGTTTAAACTTAACCGTAATTGGTGGAAAATAGCGCAGTTTATCTACATTGTTGTGTTTTAATGTTTAAAAGTAAATTAGGGTCACTTTGCAAAATCTATTGCTAGTAAAGGGTTTTGTTTCTGTACTGCCCCTGAATTTGTCTAGCTTGTCTTAGATAACCGTTTTAAGCAAAAACAGTTCACGAGTTGAAAATATTCTAAGAGCCGCTTTAATAGCGGCTCTTTTTTTGAGCTAAGTTCGCCCAATTATGAGATTGGTGCCCGCCATTCTTCCCCCGATTACCTTAAAATAATTTCATCATATTCCCATTGTTGTTTTCCCATAAACGCGATGAGTGAGCTTTAAGAATTACGTGTAAAAGGTTGGGTTTTTGCAGTGTCAGTAGTAGTAACCTTGGTGGCTTTTGTTTTGTTGTGTCTTAAAAGCAGCGTGTTGTTTGCGCAAACAGACGGCGAATGTGAAGGGGAAAGCTGCGCCTCCAAAAAGCCTACAGTAGTATGGTTGCGACCACCCGAGCTTGGAATTGAAGGCAGTGGTGTCAGTATCACTTCAGGGCCGATCTATGACGTCATGGCGTACCTCTCTACACACCTGCATAACTACGACCACCAATTTGAAGCTTATCCGGTTAAACGCGCATGGTCGTTGGTACAGCATCAACAATCCGCACAAAAAGTGTATTGTTTTTATGGCGCCGCTTACCAAGAAGAACGCGCTGAGTGGGGATATTACTCCCAGCCAACCTCTATAAACTTACCGCTACTCATTGTTGCAAGAAAAGCGCTTCAGCCTTCATTGAAAAATGAATTAGATACCGCGCAGTCTCAGCCAACGCAGGGATATTTTGAGTCCATTTCTTTACGCGCTCTGCTTCAGCAAAATTTGAGAACGGTACTCTACAACGATGTGAATAACGTATACGCCGATACTGTTGAGCAATGGGCTACAAAAAACAATGTGGTTCGTTTAAATGGGTTAGGCAAAGACTTAGGCATGCATACCATTGCCCTACTGGAAAGTGGAAGAATAGACTTTGGCTATGTAGGGCACCGCGAGCTTTCAGCATTACCAGAAGAAGAACTCGATGCGCTTAATGTTTATCAAATCAGTGAACTGTCCCAGCAGCTAAGAGGAACAAAGCGCTTACTGTGTTCTAAGAGTGAGCTAGGACAAGCGGTAACGAGTGATCTAGACAGCGCGCTAACTCACATTACATCTACGCCTATGAAAAGCCAAACCTTAAGAGACATTAACTTTGTGGCAGATGGATACCCTTTATTTCTTAAACCGCTTTTTGATGAAAGGTGGAAGCAATACCTTTCAAACTGAAGGCTTTCAAGGTTTTACGTTTTACCATTACTTTCACGACAATTCATGCGTAAAGCAGCCTATTTTATTACCTCCCCTTATTCTTCTTAATCAACAATAATAATAGTGTTTGGCTTGTGCGATACCCGTGACGAGGTATTATAAATTTGCCTGTTAATAGCGAGAAAATTACCCAAATTATGAAAACGTTATCCCTGCTTTTTGGCGGTGCTGCTTTGGTTTCAGCGACCGCGGCCATATCTCCTTCGGTATCAGCTACTCAAACGCTTTATAAGCCGTTTCCAGCCGACGTAATGCCATCGTTAAGTGAGAAAGGTAACTATGATGTTGGCGTAAAGACAATCGAAGCGGCTTATCCTGTTAAAGTAAAAGACATTGCTGGTAATGAAGTCGAGCGATCACTTACTTTGGAGGTTTGGTATCCTGCAGCAAGCTCGGCTCAAAAGGCCACGTATATTAATGAAACAAGAAGTGGTCAGGTGTTTGAGGTACAAGCTGATGCAAGCCGTGATGCGCCTATAGCCGCTGCTGACACTGATTTTCCGGTAATAGTTATCTCTCATGGTTATACCGGTTACCGCACCCTTATGTTTTATTTAGGCGAACACCTCGCGTCTCACGGTTATGTAGTAGCGGCAATCGACCACACAGATTCCACAAACAAAGATGTTAATTTTGCAGAAAATCCGTATTCAGGTTTTCCAAGTACGTTATTAAATCGTTCACGAGACCAAGTTCTTACTTTGAACAGCATCAGCGAAAATACCTTTTTTAAAGAGAGTGTGGATGCGAGCAAAGCGGGAGTGATTGGCTATTCAATGGGGGGCTACGGCGCAGTTAGCACGGTAGGAGGATGCTATGCTTTTAACGACCAAACCGCTGCAACCTTCACTGGAACACAAGATCCTAAAGCGGCGGCGTTAATAAAAGAAGCGCTTAACACCTGCGCAGGTGGCAAGGCCAGTAGCGAAGAAGCATTACCAGCCTGGAAAGCGGCGCTAGCACTGGCGCCATGGGGCGGGCAACATCAGCTATTTGATGTGCAATCGCTAAACAATATTAAAGTTCCTGTTCTTTATGTTGCTGGGGATAACGACGATATTTCTGGCTACGACGGTATAAAGTGGTTATTCGATAATACCGGCAGTAAAGAATCTAAGTTACTAACCATTAAGAATGCACGCCACAATGTTGCACCTCACCCTGCACCTAAAGAAGCTTATGGCAGTGAATTTGATTTGGGAAGTTACATTGAGCCGGCATGGGAAGTGCAAAAGCTTAATGCCATTAACGAGCATTTTGCGCTTGCGCTTATGAACTGCCATGTGAAAGGTTTAAAAGATGATTGTGAATACCTGAACGTGAGTGGCAGTAGTGCCCAAGTACCCGTAGATGGCAAAAAGCCAGAGCCTTGGAAAGGGTTTGACGATCGCTGGGCGTTAGGCTTGGAGATGCAAAGCAAGTAAGCACCACAAAAAAGCGAGCAGCGGCGTAACAACGCTTAGCTCGCTTTAGCTTCTAGCTTTCGAGTCTTCAGCTCTATACCGCTTTAACGGTATAGATCAATGCAGTTTGTGGGAAGAGCACCGGCAGCTGCATACCGTATTTCATCAATACTTCGCCAGAGAATACTTGCCCTTCAGTTTGTTGCAAAATAGACGGGGTGTATTCTTTTAGCTTTTCAGGCCAAACACGCTCTATGGTGTATTGTTTGTTAGCATCAAGACCTGCAAAGTAGAAGCGGTTTGGCGTAGTACGAACAGTTTCCATAACGCTGTTATATGCAAAAATACCTTCTTGCTTGTCTTTAGACACATAACCAAATTTTACGTTCATGCCGTCATCGTCCATGCGGAAAAGGTCGCCGCCGTGGGTGATATGACGATACTTTTTGTAAAGTGAAATAGCGTCGGTAAGCACGCTTTGCTCGTGGTCGGTAAGTTCACGTGGGTCCATCTCTATACCCATATGGCCAAACAAGGCTACTGCCGAGCGAATCTCAATAGGTAAGTGTCTACCCGTTATATGGCAGTCGCGCGGGCCAACGTGTGCTCCCATTACTTCAGACGGGAAGAAATAAGAACAACCACGCTGAATATACAAACGGTCTAGTGCGTCGTTAGAATCCGACGTCCAGAAACGATCTGTGTATGGCAAAATACCTAAATCTACACGGCCGCCTCCTGAACAACAGCTTTCTATCTCAATGCCTGGCTTCGCTGCCTTAACGCGGTCTATTAAGCTGTAAAGCGCAGCCATTTGACCATGCATCGCAGGTTTACCGTGAAGGTTGCCGGGGTGGTTTACGTCGCGGTTCATGTCCCATTTGATGTAGCTGATTTTTGGGTAGGCTTTCAGTACATCGGTAATTACAGTATACAAATACTCAACCACTTCGGGGTTGGTTAAATCCAATACGTACTGATTTCTGAAGCCAACATGAGGGTTGTTTTCGGTTTGCAACGCCCATTCGGGGTGTGCACGATACAAATCACTATCGGGGTTAACCATTTCGGGTTCAAACCAGATGCCGAATTCCATACCAAGTCCGGTAACGTGGTCAATTAAGCCATCTAGCCCTTCTGGATAGATAGCCTCATCCACAAACCAGTCGCCCAACCCTGCTTTATCGTGACGACGGCCTTTAAACCACCCGTCATCCAATACAAATCGCTCAATACCAAGTGGTGCCACTTTGTCAGCAAGCGCCTTTAACGTGTCTTCTTTGTGGTCGAAGTATATGCCTTCCCATGTGTTGTAGTGTACTGGGCGTGGCTTTGACGCGGCGCTGTGGTTTAACACTTTACTACGAATAAAATTGTGGAACTGCTGTGAGAGAGAAGAGAAACCTTCACAGCCGTAGCCGGTATAAAGCACGGGGGACGTATAGCTTTCACCCGCGTTAAGTACCACTTCGCCAGGGAACAGCAATTCACCGAATTGAACATAGCTTCTGCCATCAGCCATAAGCTCAGCGCGAAGTTTATGATTTGCTGAAGCGCCTAGGTGGTAACCGAAACACTCACCCTGAAGTTCGCCTGTTCCTTGTGAAAAGGCGATCAGACCAGGGAAGGTGTCATGAGAGGTTTTGCCTCGACGATTTTCACGTACATAACTTCCAAAGAACAAGTCATGATCCTTGGTTTGAAACTCGGCCGACCAGCGGCCTTCAAACGTTTTGATTTTGCTCACTGTAGTAGGCAAGGGCAGGGTTGCGGCGTTCAGATAGCCCAAATTGAAAGGTGTTTTACCACTGTTCTCGATACGAGAAACGTACTTAACGACACTGGTTTCATCATCGAGCTCAACGGTGGTGATAAGACGCATGCCGCGACGAGCGTCTTCACCAACAAAAGCGACAGACTGTGCGTCTTGATTTACTTCGGTTAGAACAAAACCTGCTGACCACTGGTCGGCATCGCCAAACACCTCTAGTCCTGGTTGACCCGTCCATCCATCACCATGGGTCGGTACTAATGAAATGGGCGGTTCAATTACAGGGGCGCATTTTGCTTCTTGGCGCGTATTTAAAACGCTCAGCATTTCTGGCGTTGTACTGTCGCTTAATGGCGCACCATAGTAAATGACTTTGGGCATACGACCCTGGCAGTCGAATATTAATGTGGCTTTTTCGTTCGACAGGCGAACAAATGATATGAATGACGACATAAAAACCTCATTTTACATGCCTAAATTTCTATAGCGCATGTTGTTTAAAGAAAAGATGATTGATGTGTACAGCAGAAGCATCTGTACAGTTCTTGATTTACAACGAGTTATCGAGCTTAATACCCACCTTCATAGCAGGGTCGTCGAATGATTGGGTTAGTTGCACCAATCTATTGTATTGCCGTAGCGATAGAAGTAGGGCGTTTATCGCCATTGATATACCTTCTTTGTGAAACTGCAATACGGTGTCAGCTTCAAGTTGGGCATACTTTTCTTCATTGATGGAATAGAGCCCATCTGTATGAAAACTTAGCCCAGATTGTCGCGTTATAGTGACGGAAAGTGGAGATAAGAGATCGTGCTGCTTTAAAATACTCACAAAGGCAGCGGCTTGCTCTTGCCCAGCTAACAGCGTGGCTAAATTTTCTTGCTGCTGCTTAAGGATTGTTGTTGGTTGTCCATCTGATGAAAAAAGTTTAGCGCCTTCACCTGAGAGTTTGGTAAGTCGGTGAGACGATTCATCGATGAGTACATTTACGCGATTGCCTTCTATAGTAAAGTTGAATGGGTAACATTGAATACTCAATGGTACGGCATGACCTAGCCATCGTTCTTCACCGCAATAAACATTGCCTAATTCCTCAATACCAACACAACATGCCAGCGTTAGCGTTTCGTCATTCCCGCTTTTCACTAAAACCAATGGCATACAACCACTTAGCGATGCGATTTCGTTAAATCCTATATTGACTAGTTTGAAATCTTTAGCGTGGCTAAATGATGAGTCATCAATCAATCTGATGTCATTATGCTTGGTTGGATCAAGATGAACGTATTGCGGTTTCGACATAATATTTCCACTGAATTTATTAACTACGCTGAGCCAATTGAGCCTAGTAAAAACTTTCTATAAGGCCTCGATGTGAAGGCATTCGCGACTTTAACTGTTTTATCAAAGCTTGGTTTAGGGACAGTTGTTTGTCGGCAAATTCTGCGTGTTTTAAGGTGCGCCGATAAGTGCTGGCAGAATTGATATTACTGTTGCTGTTCAGCATGCCATAGAGAATGTAGCGGTAACTCTGTGCACTAAATGTATCGCTACTTTTCGAGAAGTCGCTGTCCAAAATTGGTCGGAATTGCCATTCTTTTAACAACGATAAGAGTCTCGGAGGAATTGACTGCTCAAGTCGATTAACCTTCCAAAAAGCTGCATTATTATTGCTAAGTACATAGTGAAGTTTTAAAAAATCGATGGCGCTTTCCCACATGCCCTGTAGCTGTTCATTGAAGCGATGTTCAACGTGAGGCATAACCTGCGTGTTTGCTGGTAACTGCTCGGCAAGGAGAGTGGCGCTTTGCTCTATCAGCATAAGTGACGAGGCTTCTAAAGGCTCTAAGAAACCACTGGAAAGTCCAATGGCGACACAGTTTTTTTCCCAAAACTTACGTCTAAAACCGGTACTAAAGCGTATTTCGCGAAACGCAGATTTATCCACGGGGGCGTTAGTATATTGGGCTAAATATTTTGCAAAGGTATCTCTAGCAGCATCATCAGATTGATGTTTACTGCTATATACATACCCAGTTCCCCTGCGATGTTGAAGTGCAATATCCCATATCCAACCGGCTTCTTGTGCCGTGGATTGTGTATAACATGCTATCGGAGCGTTTGTATCTTCATACGACATTTGGCATACGAGAGCTCTGTCAGAAAAGAGATACCGAGACGCGTCGACCAACTCAACGCTCAAGGCCTTTTCAATCAGCAAGCTACTGAAGCCTGAACAATCTATATATAGTTCAGCTGTAAGGTTTCCGCTGTTGCGCGTTTCAACAGATCCAATACCATTTTCGTTTGGATTCACGGATATCACATCGTCGACGATACGTCGAACGCCAAGCTTCTGTGTGCAATGCGTTCGAATTAGATCAATAAATTGCCCAGCGTCTAGATGATATCCATAGTTTGCAACAAATGACTGATTTGGATGCGCAGATATTTTAGGAGCCAAACCGGCTTCGCAAAGTTCGGGCTGAAAGCAAACATCGTTAGCATATTGCCCCTTCTTATCCTGAGAAGAGAGCCAATATGGCGTGATATCTAAATTAGCAGAGCCTTGGGGCGCGCTGAATGGATGATAATAGGCATTGCCCATCTCGTTTTTGTGCCAGTTAACAAATTTACTGGCTTGCTTAAACGTTGCTCCTGCACGCTTGATTAGGTCAGCCTCAGGTATACCAATCTTGGACAAGGTACGTCGCATAGTAGGCCACGTGCTTTCACCAACCCCGATGGGATGAACGGTATCCGACTCAACGACAGTAACAGTCAGTTTATTACTGTCTTTATCGGGTTCACTGTGAGTGGCAGCAAGGAGGCCTGCAGTAAGCCAACCAGCAGTGCCGCCACCAACGATAATTATCCGATTAATCTGAGACATACAATAAAAGAGTAACCTAACCTTTTAGCCGTGTGCTGGTTCGTTTTCTATCAAACGTCCACGCCACTGCGCGCTTTGCTTAAACACCAGCCTATTCAATATAAGGGCAAGAGCAATACAGCAAACCAGAGTAACCAGCATCAAATGAATGTAATGCAGGCCGAAAGGTGCGTGCACGAAGCTAAAGTAAGCATACAGACCTACACCGAAAACAACGGCCGCTATTCCAGCGTTGGCATTTACATTATTAAATAACAAGCCAACGATAAATATGGACAGAATAGGCATACTTAACAAACCAAATAGCTGTTGAAGTAAATTGATTATGCTTTCTGCTTGCGCATAAACCGGGACCATGAGAAGCGATACTATGGTAAGCGCTGCTGTTACAAAGCCGCTCAAGCGGGCAACATGTGGCTTCTTCTGTATATAAGCTTCATGTATATCACAAACATATAATGCCGTGGCAGAATTGAGGTTACTGTTATAAGTGGTGAGTACCGCCGCAGCAATAGCCGCTGCAAACACGCCAGATAACCAACTTGGTAACACGTCACCTACTAACGTGCCGTATGCAACATCGTTAATATCTCCATAAAGCTTATATGAAATGATGCCAGGAACTACGATGATGGTTGGAACTACGATAAAGCGAATGACTGCCGCTGCGTACACGCCTTTTTGTGCTTCCTTTAAATTAGGTGCAGCCATTGCACGCTGAGTAATAACCTGATTAGTGCTCCAGTAAAAGGTCTGGATAAACACCATACCCGTTAACAACGTGTGCCATGGAAGCGGGGAATCGTTATCGCCAATTAAGGTAAGGCGCTCGGCAGGTATGCCCGAGAAATCAAAATCGATGGCAAAAAGTGCAAGAACGACTACAACGATAGCCATAGTAAGAAGCAAAACGCCAGAATAGGTATCTGAAACTGCAACCGCGCGAAGACCACCAAAGATGGCGTAGAAAGCCCCAATCAATGCAAAGGCAGTGGCAACGTACATCAGTGGAATGTCTACATTGAACATAGTAATCATGAACAATGAGCCTGTGTAGATAACCGCAGGCATAAAGATAAGACTGCTTCCTAGGAAAAAAAGAAGGCCTATTAGCGCGCGTATATGCTTGTTGTTATAGCGCATTTCCAGTAACTCAGTGGTTGTGGTGCACTGATAATGGTAATAGACGGGAAGAAATACTCTAGCCAGAATGATAAGGCCGGCAACCGCCGCAAATTCCCACCACGCAAGCAGTGCCATTTGGTTACCGTTCATCCCTACAAGTGAATCGGTACTTAAGTTTGTTAGTGTGATTGAGCCCGCGACGTAAATCCATGTTAGTCCGCCGCCAGCTAAAAAATATTCTTTGTTTTCGTTGGCTTTACTATGCCCATGACCGCGACACTTTAGGTAAGTAAGAAGTCCGATAAGTGCGGTAATGAAAATAAAAACGACAAGTTGGGTTAAGCTGCCTGACACGAAAAACTCCTCAGCAGAATAAAGACAAAAGGGGGCAACAGCGCCCCCTTGTTATACTAGTTGCTATTAAAAGCTAGCACGAACACCGACGGCGTAACGCGCACCGTCAGCAACTTGTTGAACGAATTGTTCTGACAAGCGACCACGACGCGTTAGCTCTTCATCGGTAATATTAATACCTTCAAAGAATACCGTAACTGACTCTGTTACATCGTAACTTACACTCATATCAACTTGGGTGTAAGTCTCAGTGAAACGAGGCTCAGTACCGCCTAACGTGCTTACAGCTTCTTGCATGAAGGTTTCACGATTGTTCAGTGCCACACGCGCTTGGAACGCATCTTTTTCGTAGAACAATGTAATGTTTTGTGAGTTACCTAAACCTGGCAGGCTAAATTCAGCATCTGAATTAGCGATAGTAGCATTAGCTTGAATACCAAAACCGTTTTCAAGCGTGTGCAACCAAGCTAGCTCTAAACCTTCAACTCCAAGAGTATCGCCGTTGCGAGGACGAAGTACACTAAATACATACTCGCCGCTATCTAGGGAAAGAGACTCATCAGCAACATCGCCCGCAATAAAGTCTTCTACTTCTTTGTTAAAGGCTGCAGCTGAGAAATAGCTAGTATCATCGTAGTACCATTCTAACGACACGTCCCAGCTGGTGGCTTTATATGGCTTCAGTTCAGTGTTACCCGCTTGTGCTTGTAAGTTACCTGGACGGCTTGAAGTCACATTGAACACAGGGACTAAGTCATCCATCATTGGACGGGTTAGCGTTTCTGAGAATGCATATCGTAGGTATAAATCGTCTGTTAACTGTAACTTAACGTTTAAGTTAGGTAGCAGCGAAGAATAGCTATTTTTCTCATTAACTGGTGCGCCGACTTCTGTTTCATAAACCACATTAAGGTCAGACGGATCGTTAGGGATAGGCTGAAGATCTCTTACAATTTGACTTGTTCCATCAACTGAAGTGTCAGTCTCGCTGTAACGGAAGCCAAAGTTAACATCAAGTGGCATGTCTGAGATTTCGGTAGTGAAGTAGAATTGAGCGTATGCACTTAGAACTTCTTCACTCACTACGAATGAGTCGTTGCTTGGTTGCGGGTTGCCGATATTTGTTGCGTCAATCGCTGCGCGAACATCATCGAATGATTGACCTGTAGCGTCAGCAATTTGCTGTACTGCTGCATCAGACGTTGCGTAGTCAAAGAACGCTTCAGGATCGTAGGTAAGCCACTGATTAGGCACACCGCCGAAGTAGTTCTGTGCAGTAAATACACTTAAAAGTTCATCAGGGAAGTCAAAATTGTAGCCGCAATAAACGTTACAACCTGAAGCGAACAAGCGAGTATTAGATTTTTCACGATCTTGGAAGTAAATACCAAAATCTGCTTTGTGGAATGCATTGTCTGAATCAGGTACCCAAGTGAAGTCTGCACGGTACTCACTGATGGTATCTTCCGTGTCAAAACCGTTGCGTTCGTTATAGTGCATGCGGCCTAGCGACGGTGTTTGCAAAGCGGCATCACCACCGGCAACAGTCAATGATGGGGTAGCACCTGTGAAGTCTACACTGTATTCATTGTTGTAACCCACAACAGTGAAGAAGTTGTCGCCACCACTGCTGTCTTCGGCAGTTGAAGTTGAGATATCAATGTTTGCAGTTAAGTTGTCGTTTACTAACCATTCAAAGTTTGCACCGAATGCTTGGATTTCAACGTCTCGACCATAGCGGCGACGGATAAAGTCAGTTGCACCACCTACACCTTCTACAATAGTACTTGTTACACCAGTTAGGCTGCCATTATCGTTGAAAGACATGTTGTCGAGGTTACTGTCTGTGAACCAATGACCAACACTGTGCGCGTCTGAGTCAACTTCAAACTTAGAGTAAAGGCCATCTAAGGTAAGCGTCATGTCATCGTTAGGAGCGTACTGAACAACAAGGTTGCCAGATGTTCTTTCGCGATCGACTAAATCAACGATTTGGTCAAAGTTCTGTGGGACGTATACATTTCTGTATTGTGCATTGTCTGCGTATTCAGGGTTGTCCAGTTCTGAACGATCAGTAATGTCTACCCCTGGACGCCAGTAGCGCGTTTCTAGCATGTTTGTTTGTAGCTTACGCTGTTGAAATGATGCAGCAGCTAACACACCTAATTTACCATCCATAAAGGTATTGGTAATTAAGCCCGACATTTGTGGCGTTGTTTCTTCAGAAATGTCTTCGTACATGCCTTTTACACTTGCAACGGCCTTGAAGCCGTCAAATGCGAATGGGCGAGCAGTTGTGATTTCTACGGTTGAACCGATACCACCTTCTTGCATAGAAGCGAGAGGGCTCTTGTAAACTTTTGCACCGCTAATAAGTTCAGCTGGAAGCGTATCGAAACTAAAAGCACGACCTTGGTTTTCTGTAGCAATTTGGCGGCCGTTAACAAGTACGGTGTTAAAATCTGGGCCGAAACCACGCACAGTAATAAATTGACCTTCACCACCTGAACGATCAATGGCAACACCAGTAATTCTTTGTAGTGATTCAGCTACGTTTTGGTCTGGAAATTTACCTAGGTCTTCAGCCGTAATACCGTCGTAAACAACATCAGATGCTTTCTTATCTAGCATTGATGCTTTCAGAGAGCTGGTAAAACCTTTAACTTCGATAACTTCCACTTCTTTATCAGTAGCAGTAGCTGCTTCCTGTGCCAGTGAAATAGGGGCATGTAGGGCAGAGGCGATAGCAACACCTAAAAGTGAGCGTTTCGCGATAGGGCCTAACTGTGATGTGTTAATTTTATGTGTCACTGTGTTTTCTCCGTGAGTAGGCTACGTTTTAACGTACTTTGCACTTAAATTACGTTTTTAGTATGTGCGGATCAAGCTTATTAACAATACTTTTACACATTTAACGTTATATTTTCGTGATTATTATTTGTAACTTTATGAAAAATATAGCGTTTCTGATTTAAGGTAAAAGGTGAAACGTTTACCTTGGATCTAATACTAGCACAAAATGACAATGTAATTACAATGTTATAAAAAATTTTTTTGTATAAAAAAAGTGCGGTCTATAGCCGCACTTTATTAACAATCAGAAAAATAAAGAAAAATTAGCTGCAGCGGATACGGTCGACGGCGGCTTTCCAACCATCATAGGCTTGATCACGTTCTTGCTTGGTCAATCTTGGAGTGAAAACGCTATCACTCTTCCAACAATGGGTTAAATCGTCGATTGAATTGAAGACACCAGCCTGTAATCCTGCTAAGAAGGCAGCACCAAGAGCGGTGGTTTCCGTAATCTCAGGGCGTTCTACTTCAGCGCCCAATATGTCTGAAAGAAAGCCCATTACCCAATCATTACGCGACATACCGCCATCTACACGAATAGTTGTGGGGCGAGCGCCATCGCTTTCCATTGCTTTTTGCAGGTCCTTAGTCTGGTAGCAAACAGACTGAAGTCCCGCAGCAACGATTTCGCTAATGCCTGTGTCGCGGGTTAAACCTAAAATTGCGCCACGGGCATCTGGATCCCAATAAGGTGCGCCTAAACCAGTAAATGCCGGGACAAGGAAGACGCCGTTATCTTGTCTTGCTCGCTGTGCAAGTGCCTCAGATTCGGCGGCATCGTCGATAAGCTTCAGACCATCTCTGAGCCATTGAACGGTTGCGCCGGCCATAAAAATACTGCCTTCAAGCGCATAAGTCGTTTTGCCGTTTAAACGATACCCAACGGTGGTGAGTAATCGGTTTTTCGATTGCAAAGGGGCGTCACCAGTGTTCAATATCATAAAACAGCCGGTACCGTAGGTGCTCTTGGCCATGCCTTTTTCAAAGCACGCTTGGCCTACTAATGCTGCTTGCTGGTCGCCTGCTACGCCTTGGATAGGAATAGCTCTGCCTATGATGTCTTCTTTCGTTACACCAAAGTCAGCCGCACAATCCATCACCTCGGGTAGCATTGAGCGTGGGATATTGAATTTATTAAGTAATTTCTCATCCCAGCATTGGTTATTGATGTCGAACAGCATTGTACGCGAGGCATTGGTGGCATCAGTTTTGTGTGACTCACCACCCGTTAAGCGCCATATAAGGAACGTGTCTACGGTTCCAAACAGCAGCTCTCCGTCCTCGGCTTGCTGTCTTGCACCTTCTACATTGTCTAATATCCAAGCTACTTTTGTGGCAGAGAAATAAGGGTCTAACAGAAGCCCTGTCGATTCAGTAATGTGTGAGACGAGCTCTTCGTCTTCACTTAAATCTCGACAAAGCTGGGCTGTGCGTCTGTCTTGCCAAACGATAGCCGGGTAGACAGGCTCACCAGTGTTTTTATTCCACACTAAGGTTGTTTCGCGCTGGTTAGTGATACCAACGGCTGCGATATCTGATGGTGTTAATGAACATTTATTGAAAACTTCTTTGAGGGTAGAGACAACGCTTTCCCAAATTTCCTCTGGATCATGCTCAACCCAGCCATCTTTCGGATATTTTTGAGAGAATTCCTGCTGTGCAATAGCGTCTATACTGCCCTTTGGAGAAAAAATGATGCTGCGAGAGCTTGTTGTACCTTGGTCAATGGCAAGGATATGTTGTCCCATAAGGTCACTCCTGAAGATAGTTTTCATAGAGTTTGCATCATTTACACAGGATTAACAATGCTATATTTTCGAAAACGAACATTGGCGTTTCGTTTTGTTATGGGAACATTGAAGTTAAGCACGTATAATTGATGTAATTTTCTAATTCTGAGGACTCGCGATGAATCAAACGCAAAGACACGAAAAAATTGTTGGGCTTATAAAGCTACATGGTTTTATGTCTATTGATGATTTGGTCAGTGCTTGCGAAGTTACGCCGCAAACAATCCGCCGAGACCTTAACCAGCTTGCCGAAAATGGTGTGGTGAGCCGCTATCATGGTGGTGCTGGCCTTAACAGAAGTTGGGAAAACACGCCATATCAGGAAAGGAAAACCCAAAACAGCGAAGTCAAAGAGAAAATTGCTGAAGCAGTGGCTGCGATGATCCCCGACGGCGCATCGTTGTTCATTAATATCGGTACGACGACGGAAATGATTGCAACTAAGTTGCTCAACCACAAAAATCTTCACGTGGTAACCAACAATATTCACGTTGCTACCATTCTTTCGTCTAAAGAGGATTTCTCCGTCATTATTGCTGCCGGTGAAGTTCGCTATCGCGATGGCGGAATCATTGGCGAGGCAACCTGCGATTTTATAAGCCAGTTCCGCATGGATTACGGCATAATCGGTATCAGTGGTATTAGTTCGGACGGTGCACTACTTGACTTTGATTTCAGAGAAGTGAAAGTGTCCCAAGCCATTTTGGAACATACTCAACACGTTATATTAGCTGCGGACTACAGTAAGTTTGAACGCCGCGCAATGGTGGAGCAGGGGCACATTTCACAGGTTGATTGCTTGGTTTGTGATAAAACGCCGCCGCCCAGCATAAGCAAGATAATCGAAGAAAATAACATCACCTTTGTCAAAGCGTGACCATCTATTTGCTATAGTTTTCCACTACTTTTAAACCTGTTCTCGGTTTTGCTCGCATTCTACTTTTTGGCAGCCTTCTTTAAACATTACGCACTGTTGCCGCAAGCGCTCTTACACACCACGTATTTTTCAATGTAAATCAGTCAAATATTGTTGCGATTGGATTTGTTCATTCCTTTTAACTACGAATTTTAACTTTCTTTAATGTTCGTAAATGTTCGTTTTGTGTTGACATGTTTTCTTTTTGCTTGTCAAATAGACAACCATATGAGGATATCCATATAAATACCACTAGAGGCAATGTATGAGTCAAAGCAATCAAACTGAACAGACAGTCGACGTTTTAGTCGTTGGCGGCGGTGTTAACGGCGTAGGCGTCGCGCTTGACGCTGCGGGACGCGGGCTTTCGGTTGCTTTGTGCGAGAAAGGTGACCTCGCAGGCGCAACGTCTTCTTCTAGCAGCAAATTAATTCATGGTGGACTTAGGTATTTAGAACATTATGAATTTCGCCTAGTGAAAGAAGCGCTGGCAGAACGTGAAGTGTTGTTGAAGAAAGCGCCTCACATCATGTGGCCGCTACGTTTTCGTTTGCCTCACCAAAAGCATTTACGCCCTGCGTGGATGATACGAATTGGTTTATTCCTCTATGACTCGCTGGCTAAGCGCAATATGTTGCCGCGCTCACGTAAGCTAACGACCACCAGTGAAAGCCCGCTGGTTAGCGATATTTCAACGTGTTTTGAATACTCAGATGGTTGGGTAGATGACGCACGCTTAGTGGTACTAAATGCGCTAGCTGCCCAAGATCAGGGGGCGAAGATATATACGCGTACTGAATGCGTTAAAGCTGAAAAGTTAGATAATTTGTGGAATGTGGAGCTTAAAACGTCTCGAGGGAAAACGTTTACAGTTAAGGCCAAGTCAATTGTTAATGCGGCTGGACCGTGGGCAGTATCGTTTCTAGATCGCTTGGTAAATATTCACAACCCCAATGCGATGCGCATGGTAAAGGGAAGCCACTTTGTCGTTCCCAAGCTATATAACTCTGACGAAGCGTACATTCTGCAAAATAAAGACGGGCGTATTGTATTCGTGATCCCTTACGAAGGTGATTTCTCACTTGTGGGCACGACAGACGAAGACTTTAAAGGTAACCCGTCAGACGCTGCAATTTCAAACGAAGAGACTGATTACTTAATTGACGTCGTAAACAACTACTTCAAGTCCAAGATAACACGCGAAGATATAGTCCATACTTACAGTGGCGTGCGACCACTCTTAGAAGAGAAAAACGCGTCAGCACAAGAACTTACTCGGGACTATAAAGTAGAGCTTAAGGGTGAGGCTGGAAAGCCCGTATTACTGAATATCTTCGGCGGCAAGATTACAACCTATCGAAAGCTTTCAGAGCACGCGGTAGATAAACTTGTCTCATGTTTCCCGAAAGCGAAAAAAGCGTGGACCAAAGAAGTACCGCTACCAGGTGGTGCATTTGAGAGTCAAGAATCGTTAGTTGCTCAACTAACTTCCGAGTTTTCTTGGCTGGACAACGCTATCGCTGAACGCTACGCAAGACAGTATGGTTTGCTATGTTATAAGTTTCTTAAAGGTAAAGTGTCAGTCGATGCTATGGGGACTCATTTCGGGGCTGGTATGTATCAGGCAGAAGTTGATTACCTTATAGAGTGCGAGTGGGCTTGTTGTCTAGAAGACGTGATTTGGCGCAGAACAAAACATGGATTACGCTTGGACAAAGCACAACAGGAAGCGCTGTCTTCTTATATCTCAATGAAAGTTTCTGGCGCAGCTCAATCGGATGAGCCTGTGGATGCTGTATTGGCAAGCGCATAACCCGTGAAAGTTACGCATTAGAAGGAGCCATCTTTGCTTGAAAAGCAATAAGGTGGCTCAATCGCCATTGATTAGCTAGCCCAGCAGGATAAAGTAGACGACTTAAAATGAACATGGACGTGATAAACAATACTTCCGTCAAGGAAGTCGTACTTATTAGACACGGTAAGCCTCTCTCGGCGCATAATGACAAAGTAAACTCAGCTCAATATGCTCAGTGGGTGCGTAACTATGATAAATCGATACTCGATCCAACAAGTCACCCAAAGCAGAAGACCCATATCGACGACAGCTACATTGTGGTTAGCCCGTTACTAAGGGCTAAATTGTCTGCGGCTTATTACGGCGCGACTCAAATTGATGAAGAGTTGCCCCATCTTAAAGAAATGGATATTCCTTACTACAAACTTCCGTTCACCTTGCGCAGTTGGCACTGGGTCGTCTTAAGCCGTGCATTATGGTTTATAGGATTTAAAGGTCGATTTGAAAGTTTCAAAGCTGCCAAGCAAAGGGTTAATCTTGTTTCCGAGCGTATTGAAAAACTGTGTGAGAAACACGAGCGGATAGTGCTATTCGGGCATGGTATGACTAACTATTACACCCGAAAATTACTCATAAAAAATGGCTGGCAATTAAAGCAAAAAGACGGTGATTTTTGGGGAATTACGATATTGCACAAGCCGTTGCCATAATGCTGAGCCTTCGTTTTTAACCAGAAATTCTTAAGGTTTATTTATACCTACTTCATTTTTTCTTCAAAATGTCGATAAAATAGAACAATGCCTAACAAGCGCTAACGACTTGAACAAAGGCATGGGGAATCGACAATGAATAAAACCAACAAAAAGAAACCTTCCACGTCTAATGTTTTTAAAGCGGCTATTGCAGCTATTTTTGCAATTACCTTTGGCGTCACTATCAACTTTCTTCATACCGACGAGCAAGACACCACAATCACCGCATTTGCACTAAATCTAGATACGTTTAAGCGTCACGTCGTCTCGTCTCACTGGCAATGGCGAGTCCGCCAACCCACCACTATGATAATGCTGATTCACTACAACGAGTCGGGCAAAGAAACGAATCGTACTCCGGTGCGAATGAATCACAACGGATGGCCGACCGCAGAGCTTTCTAGTGAAGGGTGTGAAAAAATATGGACGTCGCTAATGGCGACACCACTGCGCGTGGACGGCTTTAAGATCCATGCAGACTACTATGCTGAACTTGAAGAGAACGAAGACAACTATTGGTGTCGCTTCAGCTTAAGTAGCGGCGCGTATTTCGACTATTTTCCTGCAAATGGAACAGTAACAAATTTAAGCGATTAAACTGGCCACATAAACGAGGGTGCACAATATAGGCCTATGCTTATATAGGTATTTGTTCTATTTAGATAATTAGTCTACTTTTGAGTTAATGCCATGTTACTTATTGGCGCCATAAGGTATTGTTGATTATAAGATAATACTCGGCATTAACGAATTAAGTAGATATATGCTTTCACGCTTATTTTCTTCGAAAAGTAAAAAAACTAGCGTCACTGTAGGCGTATCGGTCTGTGCTTCTGAGCTACACATTGTGGCTATAGAGCGCAGTGGCGACGCTGTTTCACTTAATTCTGTTTCTTCAATTCCCTATGATCAGCATCAGCCTCTCAAGCAACAGCTATCGGCGGCGTTAAGCCCGTTTGCTAAGTCGACCTGTAATGTTTCTATAGTGCTTTCACAGCATATGTACCACATGGTACAGGTTGATAAGCCAGAAATGGCAGAAGAGGATATTACAACAGCGTTACCGTGGACTCTCGGAGAGCTGGTTCCCTATGACTCCAGCAACATGGTTTTAGACTATGTCGACTACCCGGTTAAAAGTCGGAGTGGCGGCCAAAAGATAAATGTATTCGCTGCCGAAAGGTCCTCACTTGCTGCCGTCGCAGCGAGCATGGCAAAAAAGAAAGACAAGCAGCTTACACATATCCACACCAAAGAAGTGTTAGCAACTGAAATGGTGCCAAATGATGACTATGCGCGACTACTCATCATCCAAGAGCCCAACAGTGAACCGTTTTTAATGATAGTGCGCTCTCAGGCTATTTGGTTGGCACGTCGCTTACGTGGATTTGTAAGCAAAGTTAATGAGCAGACAGACCTGTCACAGCTAAGTGATACTTTGGGATTAGAAATTCAACGCTCAATGGATTTCTATGAGTCGCAACTTAAGCAGCCGCCTTTAAAAGAAATTCTGTTTAAAACTCAATTTGACTGTGTGCCAGTGATCGAACGGCTGAAGCCGTTTCAGCCCGTTGCCATGAATGTCTTTACTTCACAGCTTAATTTAGCCGATGTAGTTGAACCTGCCTGCCACTTTGCGTTAGCAAGTGCACTTGTTGCAGCGAGAGAGGTGGCATGAAAAGAACGATAAACCTCTATCAGGACTCTCTTAAACCAAAGAAAGAGCGGTTACCATTCTCGAAGGTACTTTGGCTTAATGGCGCGGCAATAGGTGTCATGTTGGTGGTGGTAATCGCGCTCAATATTACGTTGGGGGCGAAGCAGAAAAAGTTAAATGAAAAAACAAACGCGATTAGCCAACTGAATAGCGAAATTAAAACCTTAAGCGCTGCACTCGAGAAGAAACGAGACACCCAGTCGCTTCAGCAACAGCTTGAAAAGGTGAACGCCAAAATTGAAAACCGAAGGCGTCTGTTAGCGTATCTTGATAGCGGAGAGTTGTCATTTGACGCAACAAAGTACGGCGAGGTGATGGACGACTTGGCTAATTTCCACAATCAGAACCTATGGCTGACGAGTATTGATATCGATACACAAACCATTCGCCTGTCAGGCCAAACCTTGGCGCCTTCATCTATACCTGTGTGGCTTAAAAAGTTGCAGCAGTCTCCGTTTTTCCAAGGTAAGTCATTTTCTTCAGTGCAGTTTGATGAAGTAGACGGCAAAGAAAACGTGAAACAATTCTTGATATCCACAGATTTTGAAGGAGACGCTGATGAATCAGTACCAGCAGCTCTCTGAGAAATTCTCCGCTCTTGAAAGCAGAGAAAAACAGCTAATTACATGGGTGAGTTTTGCTCTCATTATCTATCTATTCTTCTGGTTCGGTGTTTCGCCTGCACTTGATGACTTGTCTGCAACCGATAAAGCAGTCATCAGAAAGGAGAGCGAGCACAAAGCATTGGTCATTCAAAGAGATGCTATTCAAGAAGCGCTAACCATCGATTATACAAAGCGCACGCAGCTAGAACTCGATAAGGCCAGAAAAGACCTACTATCAATTGATGAGGCACTACTTTCACTTAATGAAGGGTTTGTCGCAGCCGATCGAATGCCCGAGCTGCTTATGACGCTTCTAAACGAAGAAGACAACGTACGTTTAGTGAATTTTAAGGTCGAGCCTACCGAAACAGTACGCTTTGGTGACGGTGAGTCTCAAAGCACACCGTTTTACCGTCATAACATGCGCTTAATTATTGAGGGAAGTTACTTTGACCTGCGTAGCTACCTAGCGCGCCTTCAAGCCGCGCCTGAAAAAGTCGTAGTAACAGATTTTGCTTACAACGTTGAAGCTTACCCAAGTGCCACGTTAGCACTGGGGTTAGCAACGGTAAGCAATAATGAAACCTTTATCTCGCTGTAAGGAGAGAGTGTGGAACGGTTAAGAATTGTGGTCACAGCTTTAGCGATAGCAACATGCTTACCTGCAGTTGCGTCTGTCGACCCGACTAGGCCTGCAATCGCCAGTGCATCAGTGTCTAGCAATGATGAAGCGGTAGCAGGAGAGCTAGCACTTCAATCTATCTTTAAACGCAGTACAGGTTATAGCGCCATCATATCGGGTAAATCTTACCGCGTGGGCGACACACTGAACGAATACACCGTATCAAAAATTAACCCCAAGAACGTGGTTATCACTGACGGACGTCAGCAGAAAATACTAAGAATGTATGCATATGAAATTAAAAAATAGCCTCATTGTTAACACATTGGTTTTGTCTGCAGCGTTAGTTGTGGCAGGTTGCCAATCTTATGGTGTTGGCGAGGAAGTAAAACCTCATATTCGCGATGAACTAGCACGTTCTCAGAATACGACATCAAGTAAACCAACACCGCCCCCTCAGCTTAATCAAGAACTGCTGGCAGAGGTTGCCCGTTATCAAGCGTTACCTGCGCCAACATCACAGAAAATGTTCGCAGTTTCTGCTAACAATGTAGACGTGCGTCCGTTTTTCGACGCGTTAGTTGAAGACACACCTTACAGTGTCGCCGTTCATCCAGCCGTGTCAGGGCAGATTAGCTTAACGCTCAAAGAAGTGGCGTTAGAAGATGTGTTAACCATTATTTCGAGAATGTATCCGTTAGACGTGTTTTTAGAAGGGAAGGTAATTCAGGTTATGCCTTCTCAACTAAAGACGGAATCTATCCCGGTTAACTTTCTTATGATCAAGCGCTTCGGTGTATCTAACGTAAGCGTTATTGCCGGTGGGGTAAGTGAGCAAGACCAAAACAATGGTGGCAACAACGGTGGAATTAACGGCAATAATAACATTAGCGGGAACGCGCTAGGTGGTCAGGGTGGTTTTGGAGGCCAAGGCGGACTTGGCGGCAATAACATCCAACAGCTCAATGGCTCAAACATTCAGACTACCAGTGAAAACGACTTTTGGAGCGATTTAAAAGAGGCACTAAAAGTACTGATCTCTCCAACAGAAGGCCGTCAGGTTGTGGTTTCACCTCAAGCGGGCTTAGTGACCGTTCGAGCATTGCCCAGTGAAATCGCAGTGGTGAAAGACTTTTTAAACCAAAGCCAAGAGAGCTTGCAGCGACAGGTGGTATTAGAAGCGCGCATTATTGAAGTCACGCTAAACGATGGCTATCAGCAAGGCGTGCGCTGGGATCGTATTGCAAGCGGCTTGACGGGCAGTGTGAACTTTGGCTTCAGTGGCGGAGCTATAGCGTCAAACTTTGCTGCAAATACCGCTGCAGGTATAGATCCAGCCATTAATGCAGTTAATGGCATAGGGAACTCAATCTCTACAGATATTGGCGGCGTTTCTACTTTGAGAATTTCCCGAGGTGACTTTGACGGCGTTATCAATATGCTGCAAACCCAAGGTGATGTTCAGATGTTGAGTAACCCCAGAGTGACCGTCACTAACAACCAGAAAGCAGTGATTAAAGTGGGTCAGGACGAATACTTTGTCACCGATGTGTCGACCAGTGAAGATCAAAGCGCGACTCAAACCGAAAACGAAAATGACATCGAACTTACCCCGTTTTTTTCAGGTATTGCTTTAGATGTTACCCCTCAAATTGATAGAAGCGGCTCGGTTATATTGCACGTTCACCCATCAGTAACGGAAACGGCAGAGCAGACTAAAGTCATTCAGGTGGGCGATCAGCAAATCTTGCTGCCACTGGCACAAAGTAATATCCGAGAGTCAGATACGGTAATTCGTGCCCGCGATGGAGAAATTGTCGTGATTGGCGGTTTGATGGAAACCGTTACCAGTGAGCAAGAATCAAAAACGCCTTTGTTGGGCGACATTCCATTCATTGGTAACGCGTTTAAAAACAAAGCCAAAACGCAGAGTAAGCGCGAGCTGGTGATCTTGATACGCCCATCAGTTGTGCAACCGGACACGTGGGAAAAACAACGTCTTCGCACTCAGTCATTACTTGATCAGTGGTATAGAAACTAATTATGTATCAGGGCTTTTTTCACTTCACAGATATGCCGTTTTCGCTTACCCCGAATACGGATTTCTTTTGTGCGCTTGCGCCACACAATGAAGCGTTAAAAGTCATTTTATCAGCATTGAGTATGTCTGAAGGCTTTATAAAAGTAACCGGTGAAGTCGGTACAGGTAAGACATTGTTATGCCGTAAATTAATTAATCATCTGTCTGATAAATTTGTAGCCTGCTATTTACCCAATCCATACCTTTCGCCTGATGAATTACGCCAAGCATTTGCGAGAGAGTTAGGTATTGTTACGGAAGGAAATAGTGATAATCAAGGCTTGCATAATGCAATAGAGACAAAGCTATTATCCCTTAAAAAAGAGGGGCGACAAGCGGTATTAATCATTGACGAAGCGCAGTCGCTGAGTTGGGATGCTCTTGAGATGCTGCGTCTTTTTAGCAATTTGGAAACGGAAAAAAGTAAGCTGCTTCAAATTGTCTTGTTTGGACAGCCTGAACTTGATGACAACCTGGCAAACCCTAAAGTAAGACAAATCCGCCAGCGAATAAGTTTTTCTTACACTTTACGCACAATGACGTCAGCCGAAGTCGATTACTACATTGGTCACCGGTTGACGACAGCAGGTGGTAACGAGCAGTTGATATCTAGAGGACTGCGCGCATTTATAGCGTTGGTTACCAAGGGTACGCCTCGCTTGGTTAACATAGTTTGTCATAAGATTCTTTTGCGCGCATATGGTCAGGGCAAGGCGTCGGCGACCTGGTCACATACACTAAGCGCCGTTTTCGATACACATGACTGTAAACGCAGACTTGTCCCAAGGCAGAGTCTTGTTATTTTGTCGCTTGCTGTGGTGGCAGTAGCAAGTGTACTGCATGTATACGGCGCAGGTGGCATATGAGTATTTTGAATGACACCTTAAAGTCACTGGATGAACGCAATAAAAGTGAAGACTTTGGTTTGCCGCCAACCGTTGAAGTCAGTCAACGTCCAGTGTGGCCAAAAGCGCTCATGATCATCGCCGTTTTGGTGTTTGTAGTATGGTTAGTAATTACACTTTTATCTGGTACTTCCCATCGCGAAAAAAATGAAGATGGATTAAGCACAACGGCCGTTTCAAGTGCCCCGAGCGTTAACAACCCGCCTGCTGAAAGTACAATATCAGAGCGCGTTGCCGATAGCACAGCAGATATAAATGCGCCGTCACAAGGAATGCAATCGACCCCGTTATCTGAAAGTGATATGGCGCTACAAAACAGTGCGTCAGATGTGGCTGAGCTTGTTTTCAATACCGTTGATGAGTCCCTTGAAGATGATGAAGCTCAATACAGAAAAAGGGTTACAACTACGGTATCAGCAACCAGCACAGCTGATGATGTGAATGCGTCAAGCGTCAATAACAGCGCAAACGCCAGTAGCCCTCAATCAGAACTGTCTGCGGTTAGCAAAACACAACCCTCAAGCTCGAAGGCCGCAGAGCCTAAACCCACAAATATCATAACCAGAGAGCCTGTAGTTGAGGTAGCACCTAAGTCACCTGAACAACAAAGTGCAGTGCATTTAGAAGCAGGACTTAAAGCGTATAACTTTGGCATTTTTGATGAGGCTCAAAAAAGCTTCACGCTAGCACTGGCAACCTTTCCGCAAAATGACGAGGCGCGCAAGCAGCTAGCTGCACTTTATTTTGGACAAAACAATAATTTACAGGCACTGCAGGTACTTTCAGAGGGCATTGTGATCTCGCCTAGCGAATTAATTTGGCGAGAGCTAATGGCCAAAATTCTGGTGCAGGAAAGCCGCTTCGAAGAAGTATTGAATTTGATGCCTGATAGCTTGGATGCTAAAGCGTTAGCCGAAGGCCGTGCCGACTATCTAATTTTAAAGGGCACCTCTGCTCAAACCATCAATAAGTCAGAGCAAGCGATCTCAGCATTCAGCGCTATGACATCGCTACAGCCTAATAATGCGAAATGGTGGTTGGCACTAGGGGTGAATTATGACGCATTGGCAGATGAGCGCCTGGCGATATCATCTTATTCCAGGGCACTCGCCATTGGCGGGCTTTCCTCTGCATCTGCACAATATGCAAACTCGCGTCTAACTGATTTACAGGAGCAGCCTTAATGCGACCTCGATTAAAGATGCGCCTTGGCGACTTACTCGTTCACGAAAACATTATCTCCAGTGAGCAGCTTGACAATGCGCTTGCGGCGCAGCGAACGTCAGGGCGCAAACTGGGGGATACACTTATCGATTTGGGCTTTATTGGCGAACCCCAGCTTCTTCGCTTCTTGGCACAGCAGCTAAATATTCCTTTTTTGGATATAACACAGCGCCGTATAGACCCAGAGCAAGCTCAGCTTATCCCAGAGACTTACGCACGTCGCTATCGTGCCTTGGTGTTAGAAGCGGACGACGATGAAGTGCTGCTGGGCATGAGCGACCCAACAGACTTGGGAGGCTTAGACCAACTCGGCCCGTTAGTCGCTCCTCGAACCATTGAGCTGGCTATCGTGCAAGAGAACCAAATGCTAGAGGCATTTGATTCTGTTTACCGCCGTACCCAGGACATTGCGTCGTTTGCTGAAAAACTAGGTGAAGAGTATGCAGACGAGGCTGATTTTGAGTTGTCAGCCCTTGATGACACCACCTCGGATGCCACGGTCGTTAAGCTACTTCACTCTATATTTGAAGATGCCGTTCAAGTTAGGGCATCAGATATTCACATCGAGCCCGATGAAAAAATCCTGCGTATTCGTCAACGTGTCGACGGCGTTTTGCAAGAAAACACGCTCAACCAAGTGAAAATAGCGTCGGCGCTGGTACTACGACTCAAACTCATGTCTGGCTTGGATATATCTGAAAAGCGTATTCCACAAGACGGACGATTTAATATTAAAGTGAAAGGACACACCTTAGATGTGCGTGTGTCGACCATGCCGGTAGCCAATGGAGAAGCGGTAGTTATGCGTTTATTAGACCAGTCTGCTGGCCTACTAACGCTAGACCAAACCGGTATGCCCGATGCTATGGCAGAGAAATTTAGAGCTGCCATTAATCGTCCCCACGGTATGATCCTGGTAACGGGGCCTACGGGTTCCGGTAAAACTACGACTCTGTATGGGGCACTTAGCGAACTCAATAAGCCTGACCTTAAAATCATAACGGCTGAAGACCCCATTGAATACCGTCTACCGCGAATCAACCAAGTTCAGGTTAATGCCAAAATTGGGCTGGACTTTGCCGCCATTCTTCGCACTACGTTACGTCAAGACCCTGACATTATCATGGTGGGGGAAATGCGTGACCAAGAAACCGTAGAGATTGGTCTTCGAGGTGCATTAACCGGCCACTTGGTATTAAGTACGCTTCACACCAACGACTCAGTAACCAGCGCTATTCGCCTTATCGATATGGGCGCGGCGCCGTATTTGGTTGCTACTTCATTACGAGGAGTGCTTGCACAGCGTCTGGTTCGTAGGGTGTGTGAAAACTGTAAAGAAGAAAAGCCTGCAACCGCCCAAGAACAAGCGTGGGTTGGCTTCTTGAAACCTGAATTAGCCACTGCCACCTTCTATAAAGGGCGCGGGTGTAACAGTTGTAATCACACAGGATACAAAGGCCGGATAGGCGTTTTTGAATTTCTGGAAATGAACGAGGACATGATGGAGGCCTTGCGTGAAGACGATACGCAGGGCTTCGTAGATGCGACTAAGGCGAATAAAGACTTTGTTCCTTTATCTCACATGGCACTGGACTACGCAGCTCAGGGCAAAACTTCTTTAGATGAAGTGTTCAAAGTCGCTGAATTTGTTCCTGAAGTGGTGAATCACTAATGCCACAGTTCAAGTACGCAGGTAAGTCAACGCAAGGCGGGCCTCAAAAAGGGGTTATTGAAGCCGCGTCAGCGCAAGCCGCAGCACAAGCCTTGCTGTCACAAAACATTGTGCCTCTTACCATTGTTGAATCAAAAAAACGCAGTGCAGAAAATGAAGGAGACGGCTTCGATATCACGCGTTTATTTCAACAAAAGGTGGGACTGGATGAAATGATCATATTCTCCCGCCAAATGTACTCATTGCTAAAGGCCGGTATTCCCATTATTCGCGCCATTAAAGGCCTAAGCGAAAATGCATCGCATAAACGCTTTCAAGAGATTTTGAAAGATATTGCAGACCAGTTAGAGCAGGGACGAAGTCTGTCTTCTTCCATGGCTAAATATGAAAAGGTGTTTACGAGACTTACCATATCCGTGGTGGTGGTAGGTGAAAATACCGGTAAATTAGACGACGTATTCCTACAGCTTGCCCTCTATTTCGAGCGCGAGCAAGAAACCCGCAAGCGCATCAAATCGGCGCTTCGCTATCCCACTTTTGTGTTAATTGCGCTAGCAATTGCCATGTTTATTTTGAATCTATTTGTTGTGCCAGTGTTCACCCAAATGTTTGAGCGCTTTGACACTGAACTTCCAATTATGACCCGCGTGTTAATTGGTACTTCCAATTTCTTTGTGAACTATTGGTGGCTGCTAATTATTGTGATTGTGGGAGGGATTTTCGCTGTTAAACAATACGTTAGTTCGACTAATGGACGACTCAAATGGGACAAATTTAAACTAAAGTTGCCTATCGTGGGCAGCATTATTGAGCGATCATTACTTTCAAGATATAGCCGAAGTTTTTCAATGATCTTACGTGCAGGCGTGCCGTTAACCGCAGGGCTTTCACTTACTGCCGACGCCGTTGACAACGCGCACATGCAAAAGCGCATCAAAGAAATGCGGCAAGGGATCGAAAAAGGCGAAAGTTTGCTTAGAGTTTCGAAAAATAGCGAACTGTTTTCTACACTTGTACTACAGATGATTGCAGTAGGTGAGGAGACGGGGCGACTAGAACCATTGTTAGAAGAAAGTGCTGACTATTACGAACGTGAAGTCGACTTCGACTTGAAAAGTTTAACGGCCAAAATCGAACCTATTTTGATTGGTTTTGTTGCGGTAATGGTATTGATCCTGGCGCTTGGCATATTTACGCCAATGTGGAACATGATGTCGGCGGTGAAAGGCGGCTGATAAAGCGCTTTATAACTGGGGAAAAGCGTGGCAAGCACCAAAACGGGGTTACTTAATTTTGTTGTTATAGGCGTATTGCTTGCTGTTATTGGGACAACATACGTGTTTTACGCGACACCAATTATTGATGAAGCGGAAAAGGTTAACAAAGAGAACGCGGTTGCACAGTTTCAGCGAGTGGTGATGTTAGCCAGGGCACAATGGATAAAGACTAAGCAAGATACTGTGCTTATTTACGAAACTGAGTTTGACGCTGGTGGCAAAGTTAAACAGCGCAAAGATGTGGCGGCAGAGCTATACATTAATGAAAAAGGCTGGCCCGAAGGGCTTGAAAAAGAACAGGGGAATGCGTGCGAATACATGCTGACACTTGCAACCTTAAGAGAAGGTGAAGCGCTGTCAACAGTGACTGTAAGCGACCAGTATGCAAACGGTCACTTACAATGTGCATTCTTTTGGGGAAGAGAGATTTGGTTTGAATATAACGCTGGTAGCGGCGTTGTCAGGCAAAGAAACAGTTGATTAAACGGCGGCACAATTCGCCTTTATCGTCATCAAGGAGATGTTATGAACACCAAACAACAAGGCTTTACGCTAATCGAGCTGATAATTGTTGTAATCATTCTAGGGTTGCTTGCGGCCACAGCATTACCACGCTTTATTGATGTTACTGATGAAGCTCGTGAAGCAAGTGTTGAAGGTGTTGCCGGCGGTTTTGCAGCCGCGGTAGGTCTTGTAAGAGCGCAGTGGGAAGTTGAAGGCCGTCCGAGCGGAAACAATGGAAATGGGAACGGCACTGTAATCACTTACGATCAAACGCAAGTAGGGGTAGACGGCACCATTGGTTACCCAACGGGAAGCTCTACAGGCAACACACTTATTTCTACCGTTAACGACACTGAATGCAAAAACGTATTTGACCTAATTCTTCAGTCAGCACCAACAAACACAACGTCGACGAACGACACCGTTGTTGCTGATTTCAGATATGCCGTTCGTGAGGACGACTCAGGTGCAAATACACTTTGTGTTTACTACTTAGTTGAATCTATGGGTTTACCTAATAGTTCAGCACCGGCAGACGGAACGCCAGACGGCACAACGTACGACGGTTTCACTTACAACCCAGCCACTGGCCAGGTTACTGTTTTTTAATTAATACCTAGGAAGTTTAATTATGCAAAAAGTATCAACACAACAGGGTTTTACCCTAATCGAGTTAATCATTGTTATTGTACTGCTGGGTATTCTAGCGGTAACCGCAGCACCTAAGTTTTTGAACCTTCAAGATGATGCGCGTGATTCTGTATTACAGGGAATTGCCGGAGCTTTGGAATCTGCTTCGTCAGTGGTCTATGGCAAAGCATTGATCAATGGCCAAGCCAATGCCGAAACAGGTACGGTAGACATTGGTAATAACATCACTGTGGAAACAGTGTACGGTTATCCAGATGCAACACTTGATAATTTGAATGATCTATTAGACTCAGATATTGGCAACGATTATCTAACTAATCCTGTACCGAATTCGGATCCAGCTCAAATCCTAATTTATTATAAAGGTTACACTGGCTACACTACAGCTCCTACTGACGCAGACTCAAATTGTGCTATCACCTACACAGCTCCTTCTGCTATTGGTGAGAGACCCTCTATTAACGTTGAAACTTGCGTTCAGTAATGTGAAGAAAACCGGTTTTACATTAGTAGAACTTATCATAACCATATTGGTTATTGGGGTGCTGGCGGTAACCGCCGCACCTCGCTTTCTTGGTAACGATACGGAAGAAGCTATCGCCCTTCGCGATCGCACGCTTCAAGTCGTTCGTAACATGCAGTTTCGTGCTATGCAAAATGTGCAAGACACTAGCTGTGTGAAAATAACCGCCACAATCATTGCCCCTCCCGCTGGCCACGATTGTACAAACGCCCTTTCTACCGCTTTTGATGCCGATCAGGTAGTCGATGCATCAAGCACCGACTTTACTTTTCAAACTGCCGATGAAAATGGCGATAGCTTTTCTCAAATTCAGTTTGACGGGTTTGGCAGGCCGCGAAATATAGCGTGTTCAACGAATTGTAGAATTCAAATAAGTACCTTTGCCATGTGTTTACAAAGCGAAGGGGCAGTTTATGCGTGCTAGGGTTGTGTTGCCTGTACATAGAAAATGCGAGAACGGCTTTACCCTGCTAGAGCTGGTGATTGGCATTGTTGTATTTACGATTAGCCTAACCGTAGTACTGTCGCTTATTGTCCCGCAAGCTGAACAAACCGCAGAGCCATTTCGTCAGGTGAAAGCGGCGAAATTAGGGCAGTCTTTAATGAATGACATTCTTAGTCGCTCTTATGATGAAAATAGTGACAGAAGCCCGCCATTTGTCACCTGCGTCGATAAACCTGATCCGTCTGATGCCAATGATAACTTGTGTTCCGACCTTCTAGGTCCCGACGCTGGTGAAACCTCTGAAGAAGCTTATGACGATGTAGATGATTATAATGGTTATGCTATTAGCAATGTTGGCGGCAATTATAATGGCTTTGCATACAAAGTAGATGTTACGTATGACTCTTCAATAGATGTGACTTCTGATCCTCAAGCAGTTGTATATTGCCCAGACCCAGAAGAGGCAATTAATGCCTGCGTGGTTCCCGAAAATAAACAATACAAGCGTATCGATATCGCGGTCACAGCTCCAGACGGCCAAGTTTACAACTTCAGTGCTTATCGAGGGAGCTATTAATGTCCCTACCAAAAGCAAGACGCCAACGCGGTTTTACACTTATAGAGCTTATCTTAGTGATCACTATTTTAGGCGTGATTAGCGTATCCGTGGCACAGGTTATTTCTTTAAGCGCACAAATCTATATAACTGGCGCAGAGCGTACCCGACTTGTTTCAGATGCGCGCTTTATTATTTTGCGATTGGAAAAAGAACTTCGAAATATTGTGCCTAACTCGGTCTCTTTTGACGCTAGTTTAGGGTGCTTAACCTACTATCCAATCGTTATGAGCGGTACATATACCGCAGACCCTTTTGATGATGAGCTACATTCTGTCGTTTTTAAAATGAAAGCCCCCGCATCTGGAGATAAATTAGTTATCTACCCAACGAGTCCGCAAAGTGCGATTGATAACAGCGTAGACTATAATGGATATACCGCCGCGACCGATAACGAAGGAAATGTTTTAGATCACCAATACATAATTGAGTTAGGAGCCGTAAACACTCAATCCTCCCCAGGGAAGCGTTTTTTTGTGTTTAACGAAAATCCAGTGTCAGTGTGTAAGGAAACAAGGCCGCAAGGTGAGGCCTTGGTGCGAAGAGATGGAACGATTACAGGTATTATCGCAACGAATGTAAGTAGTTGGAGTGCAGACGTAATAACGGTAAGTTTGCGCCAAAATGCTTTGGTCAAATTAGACTTAACGCTCATCGGTAATGATGACGAGGCGTTGGCTTTCTCGCACGAGGTACATTTCCCCAATGTTCCCTAATAGACAATATACTTTATCGCCTTCTCGCACTCTATCAAAACAACGTGGCTCTACCACCATTGTGGCTATCATTATTAGCATTGTACTTCTAGGACTTGGCATTGCGTTGTCTAATCAGATTTCGTCAAACATACGTCAGCAATCCATTGAGTATTATGGCGCTCGCGCCTATTTAGCAGCGCAGAGCGGTGTTGAGATGTTGGTATCTAGACTTGTCGAACTTGAGGACCCGCTGTGTCCAGACGAATATGAGCTTATGCCGCAAAGTACGGTCTCTTTCCCTAATTGTGTTATTCGCGTTGAATGCGTTGAGACACCAGACGACGTAATTGAGCCTGATGTCACGTCCGGAAAGATAGATGTCTACGAATTTACTGCAACGGCAAGTTGTAGAAGCGGGCAAATTGATACCTCTAGAAGTGTAACTGTGGAAGTAAGGCAGGAACAATAATGAACTTAAAGTCTATTTCGCTGTTTTGTTTGTTTCTCACGTTATGTGTTGCACTGCCCGTGCAAGCCGTCCCTCAAATCGAAGGCAGGTTCATCGAGCTTCAAAACACCTACAATAAAGCAGAGTGGACGACCATTAGCTTTTCACAGGTATACGACGAGCCGCCAGCGGTGTTTATGCTCTCTACTAATCAAGGTAGCAACCCAGCGATTGTCAAAATTCGCAACGTTACCCGCACAGGTTTTGAAGCTTTGCCCCTTGAGCCTTCTGGAGAAGATGGTCCGCATATCACGATGGGAGCACATTACTTAGCGATTGCGTATGGCGTTCATGAATTCCCTGACGGTGATATTGTTGAAGTCGGTAAGATGGAGCTCGGAGGGGGGACTATTCAGGCATCGACAAGCTCTCCTTGGTATGAACCTGACGGCCCCTTGAAGGTGGGCGAAGAAAATGCGAGATATGCTCGCGTTTCACTTGAAACTGATTTTGGTGAACAGCCTGTTTTCTTTCACTCTATTCAAACGTTAAACAACCAAGTTGACGTTAATGGAAAGAAGCCACCCAACGAACATTTGTTGCCGTTTCTAACTATTGCAGCAAAGTATGAAGCACCGTCTTATTTTATGGCGTTGGAAGCGTCTGAAACAGATTATGCGCCAGTTACACACAATGAAACGGTAGCTTACATGGCGACAACAGAGGGATTCAATCGTAGATTTTTCGATGACAATGGTATTGAAGTGGTTTGGGAAGCCGATTTTGCCGACGTACGCATACAGGGGTGGGACGATGGTTGCTTTCGAAATGACTTTAAAAACAACTATACGCAAACTCCTTTGGTTGCAGCCAGTAAAATAAGTAGAAACGGCGGCGATGGCGGTTGGCTTCGCAGCTGCGGCGTAAACAAAAATAGGCTTGGACTTCGTGTAGATGAGGATAGGAGCTTAGACTCTGAGCGCAACCACACTGAAGAAGACGCTAGCATTCTGGCTATGACTTCAGAGTTTGTGTTTAGTGGCGAAGTTCCTAGTTGTGATGACGCCTTTCCTGGCGCGGTTGCCGCTTTTGGTGGTTCCGCAATTTCACTCGCAGCCGGTAGCCGAATGATTGATGAAAATGCAGGTGTGTTGTCAGCACAGCAGTTTATCACCGACGCTACAAGTGGATCTGCAGACTACCCAAAATGCGGACAGAACCCTGTCGACTGTACCGTGAACAACACAGATGCGCTTACCGACTCACAAGCGAGAGCGATACCAACAATTACCATTGACGATAGCGGCCCAGAGATAGCAGAAGGGGATTTAGCAGGGGATTATTATTTTAACCGTCAACTGGTAACCATGGCGGCGGGTAACTACAACGTAATTGCACCCACGCGAATTTATGTTTCTGACCCAGGGGACAATATAGGTGGTGTGGCTACAAAGTTCACCATGGTGAACGCAAATATCACTGTCGCTGAAGGGGCTTATCTCGCTATTTATGTCGATGGAGATGTGGTCATCGATGGCTCAAACCCCAACGCATTGGTTTTAGCAAAAGGTGAAATAAGCTTTGCCAATGTGTCTGAAGGCACATTGAGAGGCCGCTTTACCGCGGGAGGAGGCGTTGGCTCACCTGCTACTCTGAGGGTAACGGCTAATGACGTGCCAAACAATATTCCTGGCATCTGCGGTCGGGAAGTCATTGAAGTACTGAATCACTATCGTTTTGAACTGGCTGATAACAAGGGTAGCAGCTGCGCCGCGAAAGAAGTTACCCTAAAAGCCTGTGCAGACGTCAACTGTGATTTACTCTACTCTCAGCCATCTACAGTCAACTTAGTGCCCGTTAATAGCGGTAACTATCGATGGTCGCCTGACGACAGCGTAACGTTTATCGGGCAGACCTCGCTAACACTCGATAGCCTTAGAGGCGCAGATCCTGAACTTGCTACTTCGGGAGAAAATCCATCTTCTCAATTGCGTTGCTTTATCGGTGGTAAAGAAGTGAATTTAGGTAGCTGTAAAATAAAGTATGAATCCGACGGGCTGGTGTTTAAGAATATCACTGATGATTCAGAAACCATCGTTACTCAGCTTTCTGGTAAGCCTTCAGACACTGGCTTTAACAGCAAGACCTATGCAATCGAAGCATGTGGGAATTCTGACACGCTAAAAAATCAAATTGTCGATGTTGAATTAAATTATAACTGTGCTAGTTCGAGCAATTGTTCTAACACCCTACTGCTTATCAATAACGGTAATGAACATCAACTGGGGCTAACCCCACGCACCTTTCCTATCCAATTTGATGCTGACTCGCGAGCTGCATTTACAATTCAATACCCAGATGCGGGAGAGTTGTCGTTGTCAGCAGACATAACTAATCGAAGCGGTATTGCAGGTTCTTCTAATACTTTTAAAGTGCGTCCATTCGGCTTTGCTATGAATATCTTAAATGATAGCGGCACGAGCTCCAATCTTAACGGTTACGCGAATAGTGCGAATGGTTCGCTGCTCAAACTGACAGGGGAAGACTTTGTCTTAGGCTTGCGAACAGTACAGTGGGTCGATGGTGAAGACAGTAACGACGATGGAATACCAGATAACTTTGCAGCACTGGAAAACAATAATACCGCGGAGCATTTTTCAGGTAGCGCGTTGTTAACACCCTTAAATATACTTCCTAGTGGCGGCGCAACGGGTACATTGAGCGTGCCCAGTGTTTTATTTAGCGACGAAGGTAAAGTTAACGTTGGTGTTAATTACGATGAGGTAGGTACAATTTCCATTGCTGCACAGAGTACTTATTTGTCAGATACCAACGTGCAAGGGCTGGTGCAAAACGTTGGGCGTTTCGCACCTTCTAATTTTGCCTTGAGCGGAAGTGTTGAAGCAGCATGTAACGTCAATGGTGCATTTAATTACTTTGAACAACCTATTAGTGAAGTAAGCTTCTCGCTAACCGCACTTAACCAAAATGGCAGCCGCACCACAAACTACTACGATGGTTTTAATAAGCTAACCAGTCTCGGTTTGCAGGTTGAGCATGACGGTAATTTGCTAAACCGTTTGGAAAATATCAACTCGATAGGCTGGCCTCAAAGCGGAGCGACAGGACAAATTACTTTCTCTGATAATGACATTGCATTTAGCCGCTTAGGTAGCGCAACGCAGGATGGGGCATATATCGATGCTGCTGTCGTACTGGTGGCAGACCAAGCACAAATTGAGGGCGCAAACTTCAATGGACTTTCTTGTTCCGGTCAGTGCGTTGACGATTTTGGTGATTCAATCAGCTTTGCCTACGGTCGTGCAACGTTGATAAATAACTACGGTGCAGCCGACGAAGCGCTTTTGTTACCGCTTCGCACTCAATATTGGGACGGAAATAATTGGCGAATTAATAAGTATGACAGTTGTACGGCTTATGATCACGACAACGTGAATGACGAATCTGGTGAATTGGTTTCTTCGGGGGAAGAGTCGTTAAGTGAAGGAGCCTATAGAAATAGTGACGGAATACGCCTGTCATCACCAAACGGTGCTGGCAATTATCCTGTTAGTTATACGCCTGATGCTTGGCTATTGTGGGATTGGGATGGAGATGGCGAAGCTGATAACCCTCCAAACGCAACGCTCACGTATGGTGTGTATCGAGGAAACGACAATATCATTTACAAGCGCGAGCAAATCAATAATTAGCAAAGAAGGTTATCCCGCTTGATCGTAATGCTGGTTGCGTAGCACACCGTAGTGGCGCCAACATAAAGAGATGTAAATTATTAGCAAATTGTTTTTGAACCTTCTAATTTTCACAGGGTCACTATGTGGGTCTAGTTTTAAAATTATTTGGAAA
This sequence comes from Alteromonas sp. CNT1-28, assembly GCF_022348345.1. NCBI lineage: Bacteria > Pseudomonadati > Pseudomonadota > Gammaproteobacteria > Alteromonadales > Alteromonadaceae > Alteromonas > Alteromonas sp. CNT1-28. Next base: position 40,455 of record NZ_JAKREZ010000024.1, read on the forward strand.
CGCGTGTGTGGTATCCCTTCATGGGTAAAGCGCTAAAACTACTAAGCAAAAATGCAGTTATTTCGTCACTTAATTACAGCATTACTTGCCCAAAATAGCCCCCATTGTTAAAGTGTGCGAATAAATATCGACTTCACGTTAAAGCGTCGCCATCTCACCTTTGCAAATACGCGTTAACACAGAAACAGGAATACACTCTTCATGTTTAAAAAGCTTCGAGGCATGTTCTCTAACGATCTGTCCATCGACCTCGGAACAGCTAATACGCTGATTTATGTAAAAGACCAAGGTATTGTTCTGAACGAGCCTTCAGTAGTAGCTATTCGTCAAGAGCGCGCAGCAGGACCAAAAAGTGTTGCAGCGGTAGGTGCAGAAGCTAAGCGAATGCTTGGTCGTACGCCGGGTAATATACGTGCAATTCGTCCGATGAAAGACGGTGTTATTGCCGACTTTTACGTCACTGAAAAAATGCTTCAGCACTTTATTAAACAAGTGCATGACAATAATTTCTTGCGCCCAAGTCCTCGTGTATTAGTGTGTGTTCCTTGTGGCTCAACACAAGTTGAGCGCCGCGCAATTAAAGAATCTGCACTGGGTGCAGGTGCCCGCGAAGTTTATCTTATCGACGAGCCAATGGCGGCTGCTATTGGTGCGGGTTTACCTGTATCAGAAGCAACAGGTTCAATGGTGGTCGATATTGGTGGTGGTACAACAGAAGTTGCCATTATCTCACTTAACGGCGTAGTTTATTCATCATCTGTTCGTATTGGTGGTGACAAGTTTGATGAAGCTATTATCAACTACATTCGTCGTAACTTCGGTTCACTAATTGGTGAAGCAACCGCTGAACGCATTAAGCATGAAATAGGTGCTGCCTACCCAGGTGAAGAAGTGCGCGAAATTGAAGTGCGCGGTCGCAACCTAGCAGAAGGCGTCCCTCGCGGGTTCACGCTAAACTCAAACGAAATTCTTGAAGCGCTTCAAGAACCACTAACCGGCATTGTTTCAGCCGTTATGGTGGCGCTTGAACAGTCTCCGCCAGAGCTTGCTTCAGACATTTCTGAGCGCGGTATGGTACTTACCGGTGGTGGCGCGTTACTTAAAGACTTAGATAGATTGCTAATGGAAGAAACGGGCATTCCAGTTGTTATTGCTGATGATCCGCTTACTTGTGTAGCACGCGGCGGTGGTAAGGCATTCGATATGATTGACCTTCACGGTGGCGACCTGTTTAGCTACGAATAAACAGGAAAGGCAACCGTAAGGTTGCCTTATTTGTATCATGGATACTATTTTTACCCGCGGCCCTTCGTTAAATAACAGGCTTACACTGGCGCTTGTGCTGTCGGTGATTCTGATATTTGTCGACCATAAGCTAGACGGTTTCAAATCAACGCGGGTTTATCTCAACTCATTAATGAGCCCACTTCAGTATTTAGCAAACCTTCCCGGTTTAATGCTAAATGAAAGTGCCCAGCGTCTTACCTCTCAAGAACAATTGCTGGCCGAAAACCAGAAACTTAATAATCAGCTGTTGCTAATGAGCGAAAAGCTCCAGCAGTTCGATGTCATTGCAAAAGAAAATGCACAATTACGAGAGTTACTGCAGGCACCTATTCGGGTTTCTTCTCGAAAAATGGTTGCTGAGTTAATGGCGGTGGATAAAAACCCGTATAGCCAGCAGGTGGTTATCAACAAGGGTGCGATAGACGGCGTATATCTGTCTCAGCCAGTTATTGATGATAAGGGCATAGTGGGTCAGGTAATGGAAGTTGGGTCTACAAACAGCCGTGTATTGCTGATTGCCGATGTTACCCACGCTATTCCTGTGCGATCTCTTCGAAACGATATTCGCTTTATCGCAACCGGAAGCGGCGCACTAAACGAGCTGTATCTAGAGCATGTTCCTCATAGTGTCGATATTCAAGAAGGTGATACATTAATTTCGTCTGGCTTAGGAAAAGTCTTTCCAGAAGGTTACCCTGTGGCAAGAGTGTCACAAGTCGTCCGAGATGAAAGCCGCCCTTTTGCTCGTGTTATTGTCACACCTTTAGCAAATCTAGACAGGCTTCGACACCTATTGCTGTTATGGCACACGCCTGAGTCAGAAAATGAGTCTGATGCTAACTCAACTGACGACACTGATAAGCCAGCTGTAAACGAGGAAGAATCTTCAGATGCGTAAACGTAACCTCGTTATATGGATTAGTCTGTTAGTTGCTCTGGTACTGCAAATTGTTCCACTGCCCACTCAAGTAGATGTGTACCGGCCTGACTGGGTGCTGGTTGTATTAGCATATTGGAGCATGGCGTTGCCCCACAGAGTGAATGTGGGTGTAGCCTTCTTAACGGGCGTAGCCATGGATGTGCTTGTAGGCACAACCTTGGGCATTCATAGTTTCGGCTTAAGTATTTGTGTTTATATATTAGCGGCTAATTACCAAAGACTAAGAAATTACTCCGTTTGGCAGCAAGCCATTATTATCGGTCTACTATCAGCGCTATACCACTTACTTACATTTTGGGTGCAGCATCTACTGACTGATATTTATTTCCAAGTCGATTACCTGTGGCCGGTGATAACGTCAATGGTGTTGTGGCCGTGGGTATTTTGGCTGCTTCGACGCACGCGCAGACAGTTTTCAATTTCGTAACCCGAACACGTTCTCGATTAAACCAAAGGTAAGCCAATGACAAAATCGGTAGTGTTAGCGTCAGCCTCTCCACGACGCACCGCTTTGCTCAAGCAAATGAACATAGCCCATACAATACAGCCTGCCGATATTGACGAGTCGCCCCGTGACAACGAGCCACCGATGGAGCTTGTCGCAAGGCTAGCCAGTGAAAAAGCCCAAGCGGTGAAAGCATACCTTGAGGATCAGCAGGCAATGACCGACGACAAGGTTATTCTGGCCAGCGACACCCTAATATCGTTTAACGGACAAAGTGTTGGCAAGCCAGAAGATAAAGCAGATTCTAAGCGCATCCTCACTATGCTTTCTGGTAAAACTCATGACGTCCTTACCGCTATTTGTGTGCTTGATAACGCTCAGCAACAGACTCAAGTAATTACCACATCTGTGACTTTTGCAGCATTGACGGATGAGCAAATTGACGCATACTGGGAAACAGGAGAACCTGCCGACAAAGCAGGGAGTTACGCTATTCAAGGTATTGGTGGTGAGTTTGTAGTTTCCATTAACGGCAGTGCAAGTGCCGTAATAGGCCTACCACTGTACGAAACCCGCCAATTACTTAATGCATTTGGAGTTGTGTCGTGAGTGCTGAACTGCTTATTAACGTTACCCCGTCAGAGTCACGGGTGGCGCTTATTGAAAACGGAATACTGCAAGAAATTCACGTAGAGCGTCATACCAAACGCGGTTTGGTTGGCAATATCTATCGCGGTAAAGTTAGCCGTGTATTACCGGGAATGCAGGCAGCATTTGTTGATATCGGTTTAGAAAAGGCCGCCTTCTTACATGCATCTGACATTGTCATTCACAATGAAATTGCTGAAGAAGTCTCGGCAAGCCATATTCAAAAGCAAGACATTCGCGAGTTGGTGCGAGACGGTCAAGATATTGTGGTTCAGGTGGTGAAAGATCCTATCGGTACCAAAGGCGCACGCCTTACCACAGACATTACTATCCCCAGCCGTTATCTTGTATTTATGCCTTCGGTAACTCACGTAGGCGTATCTCAACGCATTGAAGAAGAAGCAGAAAGAGAGCGCTTAAAGTCGCTGGTGCAAGAGTTTTGTGATGAAAACGGTGGCTTCATTCTGCGTACTGCGGCGGAAGGCGTGGGCAAAAACGAACTGCAGTCCGACGCAGCATTTTTGCGAAGGCTGTGGGATAAAATTCAGTCGCGTATGAAAAAGCGTAAGTCGAACGTGCTTTACGAAGACTTACCGCTAGCACGACGAGTGCTACGCGACTTTGTTGGTACAGAGCTCGACAGAATTCGTATCGACTCGAAACTATCATTCAATGAACTTCACCAGTTCACCAAAGAGTATGTGCCTGAAATGAACGGCAAGCTCGAATACTACCCGGGTGATAGACCTATTTTTGATTTATACGATGTGGAAAATGAGGCGCAGCGAGCCTTGGAACGCCGTGTCGATTTAAAATCTGGCGGCTACTTGATCATTGATCAGACCGAAGCGATGACCACAATCGATATTAATACGGGCGCTTTTGTTGGCCACCGGAACTTAGAAGAAACAATTTTTAACACCAATATTGAGGCGACGCAGGCAATTGCCCGTCAGTTAAGATTGCGCAACTTGGGAGGGATGATCCTTATCGACTTCATCGATATGATTGAACCAGACCACAAACGACGTGTCTTACACTCACTAGAGGTGGCGACGAACAAGGACAGAGCCAAGATAAATATTCACGGTTTTACTGCGCTAGGGCTAATTGAAATGACCCGTAAACGCACCCGTGAAAGCATTGAGCATATATTGTGCGGAGAATGCCCGGTGTGTAAAGGGCGAGGCACGGTAAAAACCATTGAAACCATTTGCTTTGAAATTATGCGTGAAATTGTACGGGTGAATCGCGCCTACGACGCAGACAAGTTTGTGGTTTACGCTTCACCAAAAGTGGCGGAAGCCTTAATGGGTGAAGAGTCTCATATGCTGGCAGAACTGGAAGTATTTGTGTCTAAACAAATCAAGGTTCAAACAGAAACATTGTACAATCAGGATAAGTACGACGTCGTCATGATGTAACGCATTAACGTATACAAAGGCAAAATGTGACAAATTTTTCGTCGGTAGCCGCTTATCTACTTAAGAAGTTTTGGCTGCTACTCGCCGTATTGCTTGTACTTTTCGCGCTTGTTTTAAGCGCTGCACGCTATGCTCTGCCGCATATTGAGCACAACAAACACCTGTTGGAAAATTATATTAATGAGCAGTATGGCGTAAACCTATCCATCCAAAGTGTGCATGCTGTTTGGCAGCGCAATGGTCCAAGTATTGTGCTCAATTCGGTGTCGTTGGCTAAAAACGATGCTTCCCCTGTTGCATTGGATATCAGGCAAATCTACGTCGAGCTAGATTTTTGGGAATCGCTACGCCACCAACTTATCTCATCTACCCGTTTTGAGCTGCGTGGTCTTAAGCTTGATATTGACGCCGATCGCCTTTCTGGAGGCGATAAGAATAACTTCCCTGTAGTAAATGCACTAGAGCGTCTGTTTTTAGAGCAGCTTCAAAGCTTCTCGTTAGAAGACGGGGTGGTATCTGTCACTCACCTTAATGAAACCAATTCATTTGATATTGAAAGTTTATCGTGGAACAACCATGAAGAGCGACACCAAGGTTTAGGTCAGCTTAAGGTTGCAGATTTAGCGGCTAACTCGGCGTCGTTTATCATTGATATCACGGGCACGCGGGAAGACTTTGACGGCGTGTTTTACGCCAAAGCAGAAGAGCTCGATATTTCTCCGTGGGTTAGCGATCTCATCAAAACCAAGCGTCCACTAGCGCAAAGCCGCGCAAACTTTGAAGTATGGACTAACTTTTCTCAAAGTGAAGTCACTAGCGTACAAGCCGAGCTTAGCGAAAGCCTTTTAGAGTGGGGCAGTGGCCGCGCGAAAACGGTAACAGGTATCAGCGGAGGTAGTCTTCAGGCGTTGCCTAACGATGAGAACAGACAGGGAGGCTGGAATGTCCGAGTGGATCAATTGGTGCTTAATTCGAGCAACGAGACCCTTACAACAGACCTAATTGGCAGTATAAGTGCAAATGGTGATGCGCTGATAAACACCGTAAAGCCGGTGCAAATTAACCCCTTTCTGCTGCTGTTACCGCTTTTCATGGATGATACCAGTGAAGAAGAAATACGCGGGCTTAATCCAAAAGGCGAGTTGGCCACGTTGCAGGTTCAATGGCACAACGGCCAGCCTTCTTTAGCGGCTAAAGTGCTAGATTTGCAGTGGGACAAAACAGATAAGGTACCAGGTCTTTCGTCGCTAGATGCAGACTTTTTCTGGTATAAAAATAATGGCGCTATCTACTTAGAGAGTGCGGATAGCTTACTAAGTGCCAACGGCGTAATTAAGAAAGACGTCAATATAAACCTGTTTAAATCTCAGTTTTATATTTACCCAGAGCAGATAGATAGCGAAGACAAGCAGTGGGTAGTAAAAGGCAGCGATATGCTGTTCGATAGTGATGCCGTTACTCTTCATCCGCAGTTTAAACTGAATACGTCGACAGGGTTTATGTCGCTTTATGTGGATGTAAGCCCATTGGCGCTAAATGAGGTGAGCAGTTTATTTCCCCCTTCTTTAATGGGGGCCAATACCGACAAATACCTTACTCGTGCGTTTACAGGAGAAGGTGAAATCGCAAATGCGCGCGTGCTGTGGCACGGTCGCACGAGTGACTTTCCGTTTGACGACAACACGGGCATTTTTCAGGCGTATGTCGATATTGAGCAGGGGGATTTTCTTTTTGCGCCAGACTGGCCGGCACTTAATAACTTAGACCTATCTTTGTATTTTGTGAATAATGCATTAGTGATGGAGAGCCCTAGTGCGACGCTTGCTGGTATGAAAATCAGTGATATGTCGGCTGCCATTCCAAGTTTTAGTCCAGATGCTCGCCTGATTATTTATGCCAATGGTACTGGCACTGGCAACGCGCTAACCGCGTTAATGATGGATTCGTCCCTTAAAAAATCTTTAGGCAAAGTACTTAACGAAGACGTGCAAATTGGCGGGCCTCTAACTGCCGACATAAAGCTTGATATCCCGTTTAAAGGCAAAGATGTGGTGGCATCGGGAACGGCGCACTTGTCGAATAACCCCGTTTTTGTTGCGACCACAAATATGCTATTTGATAAGGCATCGGGAGAGGTGTCATTTGTTAATGGCGATATAGACGCAAGTGGGCTTCAGGCGCAGTTTCTTAAACAGCCGGTGAGCTTGTCGCTATCCGGTAGACAAGGCGACACGTACGACCTAAATGTAGAGTTAGGTGGACGATGGCATGTACATCCGCTCGCTAACTATGTGAACACGGATCTCACCGAATACATCGACGGCGAAAGTGATTGGAACACTAAAGTCGACCTGATGCTATCAAATAGTGGCTTTAACTATTCCGCTACTTTAACCGCAGACTTAACGGCCACACAAAGTGTATTGCCTGCTCCCTTCGATACGCCAGCGGGCAGCAGTTTACCGCTGCTTATTACCAGTAAAGGCGATGGCAAAGCATCAAATGTGGAGGCGTCACTTGGTGATAACATTCGTTTTGATGGCGTACTACCGCACCAAGAAATGCAGTTTTCACGTGCGCACTTGGCACTTGGCGAAAGCGATATAGCCAACATTGGTACAGGTTTTAGTATCAGTGCGAATCTAGCTCAAGCTGATGTGCAAGAATGGTTTACCACTATAAATATGTTACTTTCCGGTAAAGGGAAAGACACCAGCACCGACGTTGCAAAAACAAATGCTCAATCGAGTATCCAATCAAACGAAAGCAAAAAAGCGAATTTGTTTGGTACTCCCTCGCGGATATTCGCCAAAGCCAACAAGCTAAATTTTGCTGGCCACAGTATTAAAGATGCGCAGCTCAGTGCAACAGAACGCAATAAAGATTGGATCCTAGACTTAGCGTCGCCTCAGGCAAGAGCCACTATTCGTATTAATAGTGATTTAGACGAGCAGGGCATTGAGATAAATGCCGACTATTTATCACTAGAGAAGCCTGCTGAAGCCGGGGGGACGACAAAAGCCGACTCAGAGAGCGGCGTTGAGTTAGCTACGAATAGTGCTATGCCAAATGAGGAAGACGAGTCGCCCTACAATATTGACCCAAATACGCTACCGCCCATTTATTTTTATTGTCAGTCCTGTGGCGTGCACGGCATCGATTTGGGTGAAATTACCTTAGACATCGCGAAGGAAGAGAATGGTTTAGCCATTCGTCAGCTTCTAGTGAAATCTGATGAAACTAACGTTACCGCAACGGGTTATTGGAAGCACATGGGAGGCGAGATTCAAAGCGCGTTAAACGGAACATTAACGTCTCCCGACGTTGGGCAGATGCTAAAAGAGTACGGTGTTGAATCAGGTATAAAAGATTCTAGCGCAAACGTCGCGTTTGATATCACTTGGCCAAATGCGCCGATGGATTTCGGGTTTGAACAGCTAAACGGTAATGTTCAGTGGTCGCTGTCAGATGGGTATCTAACTGAGTTGAGTGATAAGGGGTCACGTATCTTTACCCTGTTTAGCTTGAACTCGTTAGTGCGGAAGCTCAGCCTCGACTTTCGAGACGTTTTTGCTAAGGGTTTTTTCTACGACGATATGGGCGGTACGTTAAGTATTGTTGATGGCAAAGCGTATACCGACGATACTGAAATTGACGGCGGCGCTGGTGAAATAGAGATCACGGGTTTCACCGATCTCAATACCGGTGGATTAAATTACAACGTATCGTTCGCACCGAACGTAACCGGGAACTTACCGTTTTTAGTGTATTTCTTGGCTACGCCGCCTACTGCACTCGCTGCTCTTGCCATAGATCAGGTGCTAACCTCTGCGAAAGTGATTTCAAATGTGAACTATCGCGTTACAGGTACCATAAAAGATCCTAAGTTCGACGAAGTTGAGCGCAACAGCAAAGACATCAGCTTACCTGCGCAAAATGCGCCTGTACCGGCCAACCCGCAAGACAGGCCATTAACGGAAGATGACGTACGCAGGCTTAAAATGGAGGTGATCGATGGTTAATTTAGTTGCATTACAAATGACATCTGCGCCAAGCGTGGAAGAAAATCTCGACACCGTTGCAAACGAAATGGCATCGGCAAAGATTGAGAAAAACAGTTTAGTTGTGCTTCCAGAGTGTTTTGCTTATTTCGGCGGTAAAGACAAAGGCCAACTTGCTGTGGCAGAAACAAAGGGCGAAGGAGAGATTCAGCGCCGTTTGTCAGCGCTTGCTGCACAATATCAGTGCTATCTGGTTTCGGGTACGTTTCCAGTGAAAACCAATAGCCCAGAGAAGTTTTCCGCAGCCTGCATGCTGTTTGGCCCCAATGGCGATGTGTTAGCAGACTACCGCAAAATTCACATGTTCGATGTATCAGTTAACGACAACACGGGCAGTTATCGTGAATCGGCGACAACCGAAGCGGGCAGCAAGGTGGTTACTGTTGAAACGCCAATAGGCAACATTGGTCTTGCGGTGTGCTATGATGTACGCTTTCCAGGGTTATTTACTGCAATGGGCGATATCGATATTTTGGTGTTGCCAGCGGCCTTTACCCAACGCACCGGAGAAGCTCACTGGCATGCGTTGTTGCAAGCCAGAGCCATTGAAAAGCAGTGCTTTGTGGTAGCTGCAAATCAAAGTGGTGTGCATGCAAATGGCCGCGAAACATACGGTCACAGTCTTGTACTGTCGCCTTGGGGGGAGACCCTTGCCGAAAGCAAAACCGATGTAGGGTTAGTTTCGGCAAAAGTAGATATTGCAGAAAGAGAAACCATTAAACAGAATATGCCGGTTGCCGAACATAACCGATTCAGGAGTCACTTTGTCTAAATCTGTTGAGCGTCATTTATTATCTGACTCAGGGCTAGATATCTCTAAGCTAGAGCGTGCTTTAGCGACTATTCATCGTCACGATACCGACTATGCCGATTTATATTTTCAGTCAAGCCAGCACGAAAGCTGGGTGTTGGAAGACGGCATTATTAAAGAAGGCAGCTATAACATAGAGCGCGGCGTAGGCGTGCGCGCAATTAGCGGCGAGAAAACAGGGTTCGCTTATTCAGATGAAATAAGCGAAGAAGCGTTGACCAAAGCGTGTAAAGCGGCTCGCGGCATTGCGCCAAGCGGCGGTTTACAACAAGTTGCTTCGCTTGGACAAAAACCAGTGCAAGCGCGATACAGCGAAAATAACCCTATTCTTGCGATGCAAGACGCTGAGAAAATTTCGCTTTTAAAAGCAGTAGATGCCTATATCCGCAAACAAGAGCCGTCTGCCAATCAGGTAGTGGTGAGCTTAAGCGGTGTGTATGAAGAAATTTTAGTTGCTGGCAGTGACGGTACTTTCGCTACTGATATTCGCCCGCTAGTGCGCTTGAACTGCTCGGTATTGCTAGAACAAGGCGATAGACGTGAACGTGGTTCAGCGGGAGCTGGTGGTCGTTATGCCTACTCGTTCTTTAAACAAGACGAAAACGGCAAACCGTATTACGAGACGTTGGCAGAAGATGCCCTTCACATGGCACGCGTTAACATGCAGGCTGTGGCGTCACCGGCAGGCGCTATGCCTGTAGTATTAGGTAACGGTTGGCCCGGTGTATTACTTCACGAAGCGGTTGGGCACGGTCTTGAAGGCGACTTTAACCGTAAGGGTGCATCAACATTTAGTGGCCGTATTGGTCAGCGCGTTGCAGCAAAAGGCGTGACGGTTGTTGACGATGGCACATTAAACGACCGTCGTGGCTCGTTGTCGGTAGACGATGAAGGCACACCAACAGCACACAACGTGCTTATTGAAGATGGTATTTTAAAAGGCTATATGCAGGATAAACATAACGCCAAGCTTATGGGCGTTGCGCCTACCGGTAATGGTCGTCGTGAATCCTATGCGCACTTGCCTATGCCCCGCATGACGAATACTTATATGTTGGAAGGCCAACACGACCCGCAAGAAATTATCGCGTCTATCGACAAAGGTATTTACGCGCCGAACTTTGCTGGCGGACAAGTAGACATTACGTCAGGAAAATTTGTATTTTCTAGCGCGGAAGCCTACTTAATTGAAAACGGTAAAATTACTGCACCAGTGAAAGGGGCTACCTTAATTGGTAACGGTCCAGAGGTTATGCAAAAAATCTCAATGATTGGCAACGACACTGCCCTAGATAAAGGCGTGGGTGTATGTGGTAAAGACGGTCAAAGCGTGCCGGTGGGTGTAGGTCAGCCCACGCTTAAAATTGACGAGTTGACGGTGGGTGGTACGGCTTAATTCAGCTCAAACCCGTAAACTGGAAAATTAAAAAAGGTTGGGCCTAGGCACCAACCTTTTTTGTATGCGGACTGGTATAGGTCGTGGCTAACTTTCAAATCCCTTTCCATTCAACCACTCAATAGCATCTTCCTCGTTGGTAAAAATACCTAGCTCAAGGCCTGCATTGTCGTAAATTCTCTGAAATTGCGCTCTTACAATAGGCTGCACCGTGGTATCGCCAATAACTAGCGCGCCAAGCGCCATTCCATGCTTCGCACGCCACTCTATTGAACGCTGCAGTTCTGTCTCACCTGCTTTAGTGAGTAGGGCAGAACCATGCAAAAAACCTAAAAATGCCCAGTGATTCCCACCAAAGCTGTTAATCACATCCATCATATCCCGCGCATAGCGTTCAATGGCTGAGTCATCGGCAATACCTTCAGCCGACACGCCAACAATGTTACCAAGTACAGCAATTTGATACTGACCGTACTTGCTTTTCAGTGTTGCGTTAGGGTTGGAAAATATTTTCACACTATCCCCCTTTGGCTAGTGAACGAAACTGTGATGTTGAGATTACTTTAATTGCTGACCGTTAATCCTCATGAATAACGTCTTTCAAATACTGAAACAGCTCTCTGAATGCTTTAGGCGGCGCATTTTTTTCACGCTCTTTCTTAATTTGGCGGTGAAATTGGCGTAGCTTTTGGCGGTCAAGTTCAGGGTGCGCTTCAATCAGCTTTTGAATAGCGGGATCGCCCTGTTCAATCACGGCTTCACGGGCTTTTTCTAGTGCATGAAAGGCCGCATTGCTCGCCTGATGCTGATGTGTAATTTTAGCCAACGCCTCTTCAATAGGGGCGGTATCTCTTTGACGTAAAGCTTTGCCGATAAACTGAAGCTGACGGCGGTAACCGTCTTTTTTCTTATTCACTTTGCGGGCAATAGCGATGGCGTCAGCAAGCTCTTCATCCATTGGAATCGTCGCTATGTGAGCATCGCTCAGGTTAACCAACGTTTCACCTAGCTTGTGAAGTTCTTTAGCTTGACGCTTCAGCTCAGTTTTACTGATTAATTCTTCCTCTTCGAACTCATCTGCTTGCGCATCTTCGAAGTAAGGATCTTCAGGAGAATTGTATTTCTGATCACTCATTTCAAACTCATTAGTGTTACACTTTAGCTAAATTGTAACTATCACAGTCGAATTAAGACAGCGAAACTTACTATGCAAATTGAGCAGCAGTTAGCCGACATTCAAAATGTCGTAAATGATGTACTGAAATTAGCCCTTTCTAAAGGCGCAACACAAGCCGAAGCCAGCATGTCTAAAGTGCAGGGCATCGCCGTATCTTCACGTATGCAAGAAGTTGAAAACGTTGAATTTACCAACGACGGCGGCTTAGGTATCAGCGTATATGTAGGCAAGCGAAAGGGGAGTGCGTCTACCGCAGATCTGAGCAAAGCGGCGCTAACACTCGCGGTAGAAAAAGCCGTAGATATTGCTCGCTATACCAGTGAAGATCCTTGTACAGGTTTGGCCGATGCCGACCTTATCGCTACCGAGTTCCCTGATTTAGACCTGTATCACCCTGAAGAATTAGATACTGAAAAGGCCATTAAAACTGCTATTGAAGCCGAAACGGCGGCAATGAATTACGACTCGCGCATTACAAATTCAGATGGCGCGTCGTATAACGCAAATCTAGGTATGCGCGTTTACGGCAACACCCATGGAATTAACGCCGGTTATCCTAGCAGCCGTTATTCACTAAGCTGTATGGTTATTGGCGCACAAGATAACGATATGCAGCGCGATTACGCTTACACAGTAAGTCGTAAAGCGTCTTTGCTGCAATCGGCAAGTGCAGTGGGTATTGATGCCGCTAAAGCTACTGTAGACCGTTTGGGGGCTCGTAAAATCAACACCGCAAACGTGCCTGTGCTTTTACACCGTGACATCGCATCTAGCTTGTTTGGTCATTATGTCGGAGCTATTAGCGGTGGTAGCCTTTATCGTCGCTCTAGCTTCTTGCTAGATAGCTTGGGTAAACAAGTTTTCCCAGAATGGCTTAATATTGAAGAGCGTCCGTTTATTAAAGGCGGTCTGGCAAGCTCAAGCTTCGACAACGAAGGTGTGGCATGTTCTGACATGACCATTGTCGATGCGGGTAAATTGGCTACATATCTTTATACCACTTACTCGTCGCGTAAGCTAAACACCCGCTCGAATGGCCATGCCGGTGGTATTCATAACTGGCTAGTAGGTGATACGGGTCACAGCGACGCCGACCTGCTTAAAGAAATGGGCACAGGTTTGTTCGTAACCGAACTGATGGGGCAGGGCGTTAACGGTGTGACGGGCGATTACTCGCGCGGCGCAGCGGGATACTGGGTTGAAAATGGCATCATCCAATACCCAGTTCACGAGGTAACTATTGCTGGCAATCTGAAAGATATGTTTAAAGGCATTGTGGCAATTGGCGCTGAAAAAGATGTGCGCGGTAGTGTACAGACCGGTTCTGTGCTTATTGACCAAATGAAGATAGCAGGCAGCTAGTTTACGCTTTCTCGAAACGCTGAAGGAGACAGCCCGGTGGACTTCTTAAAGCGTTTCGAGAACGTAAATACATTTGCGTAGCCTACATAACTGGCGATATAAGATACGGGCCACTGCGTGCTTAGTAATAAGCTTTTGGCTCGTGTCATACGCAAATGGATAACGTGCTGTTTGGGGCTTCTCCCAAATACTTGTAAGCACAGCCTGTGAAGGTGAGGGGCAGAATAATGCGCTTTCTCACTTAAGCTTTCCATATCCCAATCAAACTGAAGCTGTTTTTCAACCGCAGAAAAGAGGCTGTGTAGCCTGCTTACCTGGCGTCGTTCTTTCTCATCGTGAGTATGTACGTCACTCAAAGGCGCATCAATAATACGATACAGATAGCGAGAGACAACTTGCATCGCCGAATTTCGATTCTCGACGTCACGCTCTAAATACAAAAGTTCCATTGCATGATGCAGTCCTTCCAGCATGGCATTATCCACTATCACAGCACCTAGCTTATTAAATAGTGTCCAGCGTTCGGAGTCTGCCAGGTTGACCCAAATTATATCCCATTGCTCACTGACTATTGTGACTTCGAAACTTTGTCCAGCGGGTAAAATAATTAGCTGTCCTTCATCCAATTGCATCTCGCCTGACGGGACACGAAATTTTCCTTGTCCATGAATGCTGTAAAACAAGGTGTGGTTAGGAGGCGAAACGCGACCTACCGTATAGTCACCTGATAAGTTAGAGCATCCTGCTAGTTCAATCTCCAGGTCGCTGATTTCAGGCGCATTACTACTATCAATAAAGCGTTCAAAGCACTTGGGGCCTATGTCTACAATGTCTCTAAAGCTAAGTTGCATAAATGTGAAATGATAGTTTTGGATAAATATATGAAAGATTAGAGCATAAAGGATTTAATGAAAGTTAGCTATATTGCGCTTAACGAAAAAGTAAAGGATATGACATGCTTAATGTTGCGCAAGTAGTGGCTCAAAACGATTGGCAAAACCCGGTTGTATTTCAGAGGAATCGCATCAATGCCCACAGTCCACATCACGGATATAAAACGCTAAAAGACGCATTGCACAATACCAATGCGCAAAAGCGTAGTTTAAACGGTCAGTGGGATTTCCGTTTATTTGAGGCACCAGCAAACGTACCTGAAAGCCTGCTTTCTAAAACATTAAGTGATGATGAATCTGCTAATTGGCAGCCTATTGCGGTACCTTCTAATTGGCAGCTGCAAGGTCACGACAAACCGATTTACTGTAACGTGAAATATCCCTTCGCGGTGAACCCTCCTGTGGTTCCTAGCGAGAATCCAACGGGTTGCTACCGAACAACGTTCAACGTTACCAAGGATGAGTTAAAACAGCGCAATCATATCGTCTTTGAAGGGGTAAATAGCGCGTTTCACTTATGGTGCAACGGCGAGTACGTAGGCTATTCCCAAGACAGTCGACTACCGGCTGAATTCGATTTGTCTGGCTACTTGGTCGAAGGTGAAAACCGACTAGCGGTAATGGTGATCCGATGGTCAGACGGCAGCTACTTAGAAGATCAGGACATGTGGTGGCTTAGCGGTATCTTCCGCGACGTAAATCTTGTCACCAAACCTCAGCATCACATTCAGGATGTGTTTGTTACGCCAAGCCTTGACGCATGCTATCGCGACGCAGTAGTAACCGTACGTACCGCCATCAATGCGCCTTCTACTTACATAGTGGGTATCCAGCTTTTTGATGGCGATAACGCTGTTACCGAGCAAGTCATTACCGGCACTAACAATAAGCGTATTGATGAAAAGGGCGGTTGGGATGATGTAGTTTTTCAAACGCTTCATGTGAATGAACCTAAACACTGGACTGCTGAAACACCGAATCTGTACCGCATCGTAGTCTCGCTTATTGATGAGAATGGCAATGCCGTTGATGTTGAGGCCTATAACGTTGGCTTTAGAAACATTGAAATGAAAAACGGCCAGTTACTGGTAAATGGTAAAGCCGTGCTAATTCGTGGGGTTAACCGTCACGAACACCATCAAACGAAAGGGCATGCCATTAATGAAGATGACATGCTTGAAGACATTAAGTTGTTAAAGCAAAACAATTTCAATGCCGTACGTACCGCTCATTATCCAAATCACCCTCGTTGGTATGAGCTTTGTGACGAATACGGGCTTTATGTGGTGGATGAAGCTAACATCGAAACCCACGGTATGTTCCCAATGGGAAGGCTTTCTCGCGACCCGCTCTGGGCCGGCGCCTACATGGCGCGCTTTACGCAAATGGTCGAGCGAGACAAAAACCACCCCAGCATCATTATTTGGTCGTTAGGGAATGAGTCTGGTCACGGCCCTACCCACGATGCAATGTATGGCTGGGCAAAGTCATTTGACCCATCGCGCCCTGTACAGTACGAAGGCGGCGGCGCTGATACTTCGGCTACCGACATTATTGCGCCAATGTACGCACGGGTTGATACCGACATTAAAGACGATGCAGTGCCTAAGTGGGCCATTAAAAAATGGTTGTCGATGCCGGGGGAAAACCGCCCCGTTATTCTATGCGAATATGCGCATGCTATGGGTAATAGCTTGGGTAGCTTTGATGAATACTGGAAAGCGTTTAAGGCTTATCCTCGCCTTCAAGGTGGCTTTATTTGGGACTGGGTTGATCAAGGGTTAGTAAAGCACACTAATAGCGGCGAAGCATACTGGGCTTACGGCGGAGACTTCGGCGATACTGAAAACGACAGACAATTCTGTATAAACGGTCTGTTATTTCCAGACAGAACGCCACATCCGCACTTATTAGAAGCTAAATATTGTCAGCAGCACTTAAGCTTTTCGTTGGTTGAGAAAGACAACAAGTTTGAGCTTACAGCAAGCAGCGATTACTTATTTAGACGCACAGACAACGAGTTGTTACGTTGGCAAGTGCTAGAAAATGGACAACCGATTGCTGAGGCGAAGGGCGAATGCGAAATCGACATAGCGCCACAACAAGCACAGACGCTCAGTCTTAGCCCAGATATTTCGTTTAAAGCAGGCGCTGACTACCACTTAAATATTGATGTGGTACTAGCGAATGACTGCTCGTGGGCTAAAGCAGGGCATGTTATGGACACCGCCCAGTTAGCGCTAGTCAACAAGCGTGGAATAGTATCGTTTTCTCTTAATGATAACGAAACAACAAGCGGCACTAGTGAGCTATCAATTGAAGCTCAGGATGGGATGTTGCTGGTACATGCGCAAAATAACGTATTTAGCTTTAATAGTGAGAGCGGGCTATTAACCTCGTGGCTTCAAGGCGCGGAGGAAACACTTAGCGCGCCGCTAGAAGATAACTTTTTCAGAGCGCCGCTAGATAACGACATTGGGGTAAGCGAAGTTGATAATCCAGACCCAAATGCGTGGGAGTCTCGCTGGCGTCGTGCTGGAATTGGCAAGTGGACACGCACTTGCACGGGCGTAAACGTTGAGCAGGGCGCGCAAGACGTGCGTATAACATCGTTATTTGATTATCACCATTCAGAAAAGCTGGTAGCGGCAACAAAGTGGGTTTACACCATAAATGTACAGGCCAAGCTATCGGTAGACGTTGAAGTGCTTTTGGATGATGGTTTACCGCCTATGCCGCGTATTGGTATGCAAACGGCGGTACCTGTAGCCGATAAGCCAACGTCGATTACCTGGCAGGGACTAGGGCCATTTGAGAACTACCCTGACAGAAAAGCGGCAGCGCGATATGGTCACTACACCTTACCTATAGAAGAGATGCAAACGTGCTACATATTTCCAACGGACAATGGCTTGCGCTGTGGCTGTAATCAACTTGAAGTTAGCAGCTTAAAAGCAATTGGACAGTTCTATTTTAACGTGAGCGAATATGGGCAAGCACAGCTAGACGAGGCAAAACACACCTGTGATTTAACACCTCAAGATTGTGTGTTTGTGTACATAGATCATGCCCACATGGGCGTAGGCGGCGATGATTCATGGAGCCCAAGTACACATAAAGCATTCTTGTTGGAAGAGAAGCAATACCGCTACTCAGTTTGCTTTAGCGCCGCTGACAGCTAATCCTCAGTGTGAAGTCGATCATTTAGCACTCGATATCTCAAATGACAATTCGCGGCATAGCATAGCTATGCCGTCATTGGGATAAAGTGTTTACATATAAAAAAGCCGCTACACAGTAGCGGCTTTTCATTAATTCAAAACTCGTTCAGGCAACGTCTTAGCCGTCAACCTGACCGCAGAAACGGTAACCTTCACCGTGAATGGTTACAATCAATTCTTCATCTGAAGGATCTGATTCGAAGTGCTTACGAATACGACGAATCGTTACGTCAACCGTACGGTCATTCGGACGAAGTTCACGCCCCGTCATTTCCATAATTAGCTGCTCACGGGTAAGGATCTTACCTGGATTGCTTAGGAAAAGGTGAAGAGCGCGGAATTCACTGCGTGGTAGACGGAACTCTTTGCCGCTAGGCGAAATCAATGAACGGCTATCACCGTCAAGCGTCCAACCGTTGAAGCTTACACGGCTTGGTAAATCGTCGTCTTCTGAAGAGTTTGTAGTACGAGACAGTAAGTTGCGCGCGCGAATAGTCAATTCACGAGGGTTGAATGGCTTAGTCAGATAATCGTCTGCGCCAATTTCAAGACCTAGAATACGGTCAACGTCGTTATCACGACCCGTTAGGAAGATGAGCCCAACGTTTTTACGGTCACGTACTTCACGTGCCAAAATAAGGCCATTTTTACCCGGTAGGTTAATATCCATGATAACCAAATTGATAGCGTGATTCTCGAAGAAATCATGCATTTGATCACCGTTCTCGGCCTCAAACACATTATACCCTTCCGCTTCAAATAAACTCTTAAGCGTGGTACGGGTTACCACCTCATCTTCAACAATTAACACATTTGGCGTCTGCATGGTGTTCTACACTCTTTCTAAAATACGATTTAAGCAACTAACTGGTTAAATTTTAATATTCATGTACTTGATTGCAAGCAACTTGTGAATATTCTTACTGTTAAGGTATTGGGGTTAGCCAATAAAAATCAAGAAAAGTTCATACTTTATACAACTATTCTGACGTTTTCGCATTAACAACGGGGAAGATAATTACAAATTCTACGCCGTTGCCTTCCTCACTGGTGATCGATATTGAACCATTAAGGGCTTGCGTTACTAAGTTGTATACCAAGTGCATTCCCAATCCGGAACCACCTTGCCCACGCTTCGTGGTGACAAAGGGGTCAAATATCCGTTTGCGAATCTCTGGGGAAATGCCTTTTCCGTTATCGGTATAAACAAGCTTGAGCTTATTGCTACTCACCATTTCGGCACGAATATCAATTGTGCCTTCATCCATGGTTTCAAACCCATGAATAACCGAATTCATGATTAAATTAATCAAGATTTGATTTATTGGGCCAGCCTTCGTTTCAACGCTAAGGGTAGGGTCGCAATCTACGTTGATGTTGTGTTTTAATTTTTTGAGTCGAGGCTGCAATGACAATAGTATCTCATTAACTAGCTGTACAACGCAAAAACTTCGACTAGATTCTGAGGTTTGATCTACAGCAACCTGCTTAAAACTGCTAATAAGTTCGGCAGCTCTGTTCAAATTGCGGTAAATAATGTTGAGGTTTTCGTTACTTTCATCCAAAAAGCGTTTCATTGCACTGGCTTTCAGCGTTTTATTTTCAAAGTCTTTTTGAATAACCGCTAACCTGTCTAACATCATTGTCGACGCAGTAACGCCTAAACCTATCGGAGTATTTACCTCGTGCGCAACGCCCGCAACCATATCACCGAGCGAGGCCATCTTTTCATTCTGTACAATTTGACGCTGAAACTGATGTAGCTTTTCTAACGTTTGAATAAGTTCCTGGTTTGCATCCTTAAGGGCGGTGGTTCGGTGACTTACCATATCTTCTAAGCTGGCATTGAGCTTTCTATGTTGCTCCTCCGCCTGTCGTTGCTTTTGCATGTACTCTTGCATGCGAAACAGCATCACATTCACGGCGTCAGCCAAGATATCGAGTTCTCTAATGGTGGAACCGCTGGCACGGGCTGAATAATCACGTTGTCGTGAAGTACGCTGCAAGAAGTTGGCAATGTCCTCAACGGGACCAGTTACAATACGCTGCATACGCACTGCAAAGTAAAAGCTAATAGCCAATAGCGCCAAGGCTACTGCCAAATTAAGCCAAATCGACTTTCCAACAAGCTGGTTAAAATTCTCTGAGGAAATTCGTAAATATATCCAGCCCAACTGAATGTTCGTCTCAGTGTCGAAGACTTTTGCACTTAATTCAAGGTATTGACCATTGTCGGCCAATTGAGGTGTCATAAACATGGACGCCAGTTGATTTTCCTTGCCTCCTAACAATAACTGGCCTTCCTTGTTATAAGAGGCGAAAATCTGGGGCTCTAGGTTACCGCTTTGCGCTTTGTAAACGTGGGCATTTAAAACATGGTCGGCGGCAGCAAGGTTACTTAGGGCAAGTTCAATGCGCTCTGGCGTTTCGTCATAAAGATACATAGCTGAGCTGCTTGCGACCAACTTGGCCAACATGAGTGCGTTAGACTCAAGTTCATGACGGTAGGTTTTAATTTGCGTGTAGACGGCAAGACTGGATAACACTGCAAGCGAAAACGTAGTAATTGACATTACCACCCAAATGAAAAGGCTTTTAATCGTAAGCTTGACTACTTTATCCGTCATATCCGTTTTGCGTATTGTCCATTCGCGTCTTCCATATATTCATAGTGGCGCAAAAATGCACAAAAAGGAAGACGCCCATAAACAATAATTAATGTACGCAAAGCCCTTTAGTTGAGGGTTGAAACGTATAGTTGCTGGTAATTCTTCGCCGCTGCTTCCCATGTGAATCGCGTTCGCATTCCACGTTGCTGCATCGCCCTGAATTTTCCGGCATCTTCGTAGAACGCCAGCAGAGCTCGACGAATGCAAGATAGCAGTGCATGTGGCGTAGGATCATCAAACACAAAACCCGTACCTTCACTATCGTTGCTGTAATCGATAACCGTGTCTTTGAGTCCGCCTACAGAACGTACGATGGGGATGGTTCCATAAGCTAAGCTGTACATCTGGTTCAATCCGCACGGCTCAAACTGAGAAGGCATTAGGAAGAAATCAGCGCCGGCTTCTACCAAATGGGCATGTTCGGAACTAAACCCGTTTATAAACGCGAATTGGTCAGGGTGTTGTTGAGCGAATTCGCCAAGGTCCATACACACTTTAGGGTCGCCCGTGCCCACAATTACCATTTGAACATTGTGCTTAATTAAATCGTCCAAAATGGGCAGTATGTAGCCAAAGCCTTTTTGTTCAGTCAGCCGGCACACCATTCCAATAAGCGGTACGTTGCCATTCTCAGGTAATCCCGACTTCTCCTGTAATGCTCGTTTACATGCGGTCTTTGGATGAAGATTCTCTACACTGTAATTCTCAGGTAGGAATGTATCTGTCTCGGGGTTCCACTGCGTGTAGTCACATCCGTTAAGAATACCGCTTAAGTCGGCTTGACGATTTACAAGCCGCTCGTGCAGGCCATGACTACCTAGGTCAGTAAGTAACTCGCTCGCATAGTTAGGGCTTACGGTTGTCACTTTCGTGGCAAACTCAATTCCGCTTTGCAGCATATTGATGTAACCGCCGTGCACTTGCGCCAGAATGTTTGGATGATGGCGAAGAAAGGGAATGCTCTCAAGCTTATGCACGCCTTGAAAAGCCGCGTTATGAATAGTGAATATGGTTTTAGTACCGTCAAAATATCCAGATTTGTCGTGGGTAAGTAAAAACGGCAGCATGGCCGCATGCCAGTCGTGACAGTGAATAATGTCAGGCTTTTTATCAATAGCTTTTAGCGTTTGGAGTACGGCGCCACTGAAAAAGCTAAAGCGCTCACCATTGTCTTCATAGGCCTCAAATGCGTTGGCGTATAGCCCTTCACGCATAAAGTATTCGGGCGAGTCTACAAAGTAAATAGGAATACCGTGCCATTGCATGTAGCGAATATCAAAATGGTACACCTGACCTTCAGTAAACAGGGTTTGTTGCTCGGTTACAGTTGGTAGGTTCAACTGTTCAGCCAGTACTTGGTAATAAGGCATAACAATGGTGATGCTTTCGCCCAAGGTATCAAGCGCGAGTGGGAGTGCTTTTCCAACGTCTGCAAGGCCGCCGGTTTTTACCAATTCTTCAACTTCTGAAATAGCAAATACAATATTCACAGGTGATCCCCCAGAGCGTAACGTGCAGTGCACTTGTAATGCTTAAATATAGTGTACGGAAAAAGCGCCGTATGCCATTGCGTGGAGTACGCAATGGCATGAGCAACAGGTAGAAAAGCTAAATTAGCACAAGCTAATGGTTTTTTTAATTACAAAGCCGCTTGATAAACAGAAAATTGCGACGTTTGTGCTGTGGTATAGACCGTTTGGAAGTGCTCAGCGAGTAAACCTGGGTAGGGTAAGAATCGGTTTGCCACCATCTGCATAGTGCCGCCACGACTTAAGCTTGCTTTAGCGTCAGAAATAAAGCGCTTAGTGATGGTGTAGTCAGTTTTAATGCCAGTATGAAATGGCGGGTTGGTGACAATATGCTGTACTTTTTGGGTAAAACCGTGCAATCCATCTGCAGCATAGAGTGTTGCTGATAATCCATTGTCTGCTAGGGTGAGTGCACTACAGTAAACTGCAAGTGCGCTAACATCAGTAAGATGAAGCTTCAAATGCGGATACTTAAGCATTATATAACTGGCAATCACGCCAGCGCCGCATGCGAAATCCAGAATTTCACCACTCAATGATGTTGAGAGTTTTTCTAGTAAAAGCTCAGTTCCCGCATCCAGTTCCTTGTAGCTGAATACGCCAGGCATAGAGGCCACTTGCCAAGCCGTGCCCTCAACATGATACGTGTTCATATCAAGCCATGCATCCGGTTCAAAGGCAAGA
The DNA here is from genome assembly GCF_022348345.1 of Alteromonas sp. CNT1-28. Taxonomy (NCBI): domain Bacteria; kingdom Pseudomonadati; phylum Pseudomonadota; class Gammaproteobacteria; order Alteromonadales; family Alteromonadaceae; genus Alteromonas; species Alteromonas sp. CNT1-28. The sequence goes on from NZ_JAKREZ010000024.1 coordinate 63,002, forward strand.
TGTGGCTCTTCAACTAAAACGGTAATAAGACTGCAGTGGCGAGCAGAATCAACCTTTTGGGTTGGGCCGTATTGGTCCATCAACTTAGCAGCACTTTTTATACCGCCCTTATTTTCACCCACCACGTGAATACGACCATTTTGGCCCACCATGCTGGCTGCCATTCGCAATAGCATCTGAAAATGGGTTTTTGCTTTGGGTAAGAAAATCATCACGTCAGTGTGAGATTTCTCTAGTGCAACGAAAGGCGTAAATATATGAGTATGATTTCCAACTTTCTGCGTCACCTCAAAACCTGTGCGCGTAATATCTCGGCTATCAAACGATACCGAGGGTACGACTCTTACGCACTCTGAAAAAATATCGAAATATTGGTGAATTACCGTGACTTCTTGCGATTTAAGACCGTCCAGAAAATACGCATCAGAAGGGTTGATAAATGCCCACTGACCTTCGTCGAAAAGCGCGATATTACGTTCTAACAGTTGGCTTTGAGGAGATAAAATCATTACTTAGTACGCTCGAAAATTAGATCCCAAACGCCATGACCTAATTTTTGGCCACGGGTTTCAAACTTGGTAATTGGGCGGTAGTCTGGACGAGGTACATAGTCGCCGTCAGTTGCAGTATTGGTGTAACCGTCGGCATTGATCATAACGTCTAACATGTGCTCAGCATATTGCTCCCAATCCGTCGCCATATGAAAACAACCGCCAATAGCTAATTTGGTGCGAACCAGCTCAACAAATTCAGGCTGAACAATACGGCGTTTGTGGTGACGCTTCTTGTGCCAAGGGTCTGGGAAAAATAGCTGTAGGCGAGACAACGAACCGTCTGGGATCATATTTTTAAGCACTTCTACCGCATCATGGTCCATTACACGCAAGTTCTCGACGCCTTGTTCACTCGCTTCAGCTAAGCATGCGCCAACGCCTGGACGGTGAACTTCAATGCCGATAAAGTCTTTCTCAGGTGCATTTGCGGCCATTTCAACCAATGACTTGCCCATACCAAAGCCAATTTCTACAACAACAGGCGCACTTCGGCCAAAAATTTCTGACAGCGATAACGGTGCTTCAGCGTAGTCAATGCCCTTGGTTGGCCAGTGATCTTCTAGCGCTTTTTCTTGTGCTTTAGTAAGTCTACCTTCGCGTTTCACGAAGCTTTTTACCTTGCTTACGTATACTCCAGCGGCTTCTGCTTCCGCCTGACTTTTAAATTGCCTCATTTGCAATGCCTTTCTTACCCAATTTTATGGTGGCGCATTATCCACTTACCCACGGCTTATGCAACGCTATCGTGGCAAAAATGCTGTAATTTTATACGCCAATTTGTTTCGCAATAATAGACGCTACGGCGTCAGTTTTCTCAAGTACTACCATATGCCCGGCGTCACTAATGGTGTGGAACGTCGCTTTGGGTAGTACATTTTTTAGCTGCTTAATTGTTTCTGCTGGTGCAATGGCGTCTTGCTGGGCAGTAATAAACGTTACTGGCGCATTGATCTTTGCGAGCGCTTTAACGGTACTTTCTCGTGGTGTGGTTGCTAGCGTGTGGTTGAGTAACGTTGTTTTACCTAAATCCTGCGCCATCGATTTTACAACGCCAGCCACGTTTTCATCCGCTAAGCGGGAAGGGTGGATAAATCGCGAAAGATAAGCGTCGTTGTCGGGCTTAAAGTTACCTTGCTTAAGCATAGTAGTAAGCTGCTTACGCTTTGCAATTTCTTCTTTTGATAACCCTTCTGGGTTGTAACCGATTAAGGTTAGCGAAGCAATATTGGCAGGATTGCGCTGTGCTACTAATGCAGCTATAAACCCGCCCATCGAATAACCCACAAGGTGCACTTTTTCGTCATCAAGAATACGATCTTCACTTAATGCCAGCATTTCTTCTAGCGATGCTGCCCATTGAAGCGGTACATAACGACGTTGTGCAATATTTAGTTCGCGCCAAAGCGGTAGAAATACGCGCTCGTCACAGAGCGTACCGGGAAAAAATAAAACAGGGTGCTGCACAGACACGTGTGCTCCTTAACAATAAACTGGCTAGTTACATGCTACCATAGCGCGCTTTTTAATGAATGGTCGCTAAGTAGAAAACGACCTAGCGGTAGTAACTGCCCATACAGACGATTATGACAGAACAACAATATACAGGTAGCTTTGCAGAGCGAGCACTCGCATGGTTTGATAAACACGGGCGAAAGCATTTGCCTTGGCAACAAGACGTTACGCCATATAAGGTGTGGGTGTCGGAAATAATGCTGCAGCAAACTCAAGTCACCACGGTAATTCCCTACTTTAAACGCTTTATGGCGTCTTTTCCCACCGTGCACGACTTGGCTAAGGCTTCTCAAGACGACGTGCTTCATCATTGGACTGGGCTTGGCTACTACGCAAGAGCAAGAAATCTTCACAAAGCTGCGAATACGCTGGTAGAAAAGTACAACGGCGAGTTTCCCTATAGTCTAGAAGAAGTCATGGATTTGCCCGGTATAGGGCGCTCAACCGCAGGGGCGATACTTTCGCTATCTCGCAATATGCGCTTTCCTATATTAGATGGCAACGTGAAGCGTGTGTTGGCCCGATATTATGCAATCGGCGGGTGGCCGGGACAGAAAAAGGTAGAGAATCAGCTTTGGGAAGTGGCCGAGAAAAACACGCCCACTAATTCAGAAGGCGGACGTTGTGCCAACTATACGCAGGTGATGATGGACTTGGGCGCGATGATCTGTACGCGAAGCAAGCCAAAGTGTGATGAGTGCCCGCTTCAAGCCGACTGTATTGCCTACGCCCAAGGCGCGCAAGCCGACTACCCGGGTAAGAAGCCGAAAAAGGCGCTACCGGAGAAATCTACCTATATGATGGTGGCACAGTTTAACAGCCAAGTGTATTTAGAGCAGCGTCCCTCAACAGGGCTTTGGGGTGGCCTATATGGTTTTATTGAGGTGTCTTCAATAGAAGAGGGGATTGAGCAGTTGGCCAAGCGAGGTATCAGTGTCGACGAAACCCGAACGCTTGAAGGGTTCCGTCATACCTTTAGCCATTTTCATTTAGATATCACCCCGGTAGTGGCCGTGGTAAACTCTGCTCCAACAAAGCGCGTAGCCGAAACGGCATTTCGTTGGTTTTCGTTGAACGAGCCTATTGAAGTTGGTTTAGCGGCACCTACAACCAAGATTATTCAGCAGTTAGTGCGTTAGGCGTTCTAAGCCCAACGCAATATTTTTTGCTAAGCAGATAGCGAACGAAAGGAAATAACATGGCAAGAACGGTATTTTGTCGCAAGCTTCAAAAAGAAGCTGACGGCTTAGATTTCCAACTTTACCCGGGGGAGCTGGGTAAGCGTATTTTCGACAACATTTCTAAAGAGGCATGGGCCGAATGGCAGAAAAAGCAAACCATGCTAATTAACGAACACAAGTTGAATATGATGGAGCCGAATGCCCGTAAGTTTTTAGAAGAAAAAATGTCGGCATACTTGTTTGACGACGTAGAGCCTACGATTGAAGGCTACGTTCCGCCTGAAAAATAGGCAAAAAAGCGTTTTTTGAGCAAACAATGCGCAAACAGTAATAAAAGCGCAAAAAAAGCGAGAAAAACGGTTGACTTGTGAAGGCGAAAACCGTTTAATACGCACCCACAGCAGGACAGGCAGTAAACGCCTAGAACGCTAACAAGTTTCAGCCTCGATAGCTCAGTTGGTAGAGCAGCGGATTGAAAATCCGCGTGTCCCTGGTTCGATCCCGGGTCGAGGCACCATTATTCAGAAAGCCCTGCATGAAAATGCGGGGCTTTTTTGTTTGCCCAGCGAAGCTGGCAAACCCGTCAGGTTGAAAGAAACCTGAATCACCCTGACTGAGGGGAAGATAATCCGAATGGCAAGG